>JAISBQ010000063.1 GCA_031266115.1 Bifidobacteriaceae bacterium | reverse complement strand
GAAACCTGAAACTCGACGTCAGAGAGGTGGCTCCTTGGTGGGGCACCGAGGGCGCGGCACAGAGGAGTGGAACGCCTGGAACCCGGACTTAAGTCCTAGGTTCCGCTACCATGACTGCTCGGACGGCCTGTCTCGGGGGCACACGCGGCGGGTTGGCGGCCGGCCAGGATGTGCTGGACCCTCCGCCATCGTTCGGCGTACCCCGATAACCCGATACCCCTGCTACCTGACACCCGCGAGGTTCCTCCCATGATTGGTCGCATTCCACGCCGCCCGAGGTTCACCAGCCGATCCATCGGCGGACACGCGTCCGCGTCGCGGTGGAGGATAGGAGCAGCGCTCGGCACGGCGGTCGCGATCGCCCTGTCGTTCGGGCCGGTGCAGCCGGTCGCGGCCGACGCGCGCGGGTTCTGGATGACGCAGTCCGTCTATGGGCCCAACCAGGCCGTGACCATCGAACTGGGCACGTTGAGCCGCTATTGCGACACCATCTTCACGGTCTCGGACATCTACGTGGTTCGCACGGGGACAGCCGTGGTGGGCAGCGCCCTACACGACGTCTCGGGCACCCCGAACACCATCCAGGCCGTCTTGCTCGGCAGCGGGTTCACCGACGAGGTGGTCGGTTACACGGCGCCCGGTGGGACGCTCGGCGCCGGCACCTACGACATCGTCGAAGACACGTGCCAAGACGGACAATTTGACTCCGAGGATTCGATCCTCACTCCGGCGTTTACGGTGGATCTGAACCTCAATGTCCCCGGGCTGCCGCCCGGAGCGATCCAGGCGATGAAGGATGACGCGCGCAGCCAGGTGACCCACTGGCAGGCTGCCACCGTGTCGCTGATCGGCGTCTTCCTCGCAGGCAGTGTTGCTGGACGCGTCAACGCCCCTAACAGTCTTCGCGAGTTCCTTGGCGAGATTGTGAGCGAGGCATGGGATCGGATCAGGGAAGAACTCTGGCAGCGTGCCGAGGGACGCAACACCGTGGACGACATCTACGAGGCTCTCGTGTACACGACGTGGGCTAATGTCGACCACTTTCGGGGCCTCGCGGCCGATCCGCCCAGACCGGACTTCTCGACGCCCACCAGCTTGACCGGCACCGCATTCGGTCAGTTCACTCCCGCGGACGGCTTCGAGGAGGCCCTGTACGCCTACGCGCTGCGCCTGGACCAGACCCGGCAGCTGTCGGAGTCACTGCTCGCCGCGCTGGAGAAGTACCAAGGCGCTCAAGCGGCCGGTGACGGAGCGGCGGCGCTGGCCCAGGCGACCGCCGCGAAGACGTACGCGAGTGCGTTGGCCGACGAAATGGACGCCCAGGCCGCTGCCGGAACCAGGCTCGGCGCGGCGGAAGCGGCCACTGGCCCGGACTTCCCGGCCGAACTGGCGCGCCTGCGAGCGGACCAGGCAAGGGTTGCCGCGGATGGGTTGAGCGCGGACTCGGTTCGTATGCTCGCCAACCTCGGTCTTGACCCCGCCGAACGCTCCGAGGTGGCCGCAGACTTCCTTTCCATTGACCTCAATGTCGATCACGAGAGCTTCGCCGGACTAGCCGCCGCCGGCACGGCCAGCGCCGCGCCGATGGCGGCCTCCCTGCGCGGCCTCGCCACGGCGCTGGGTGACCTGGAGACAACGCTCGCCGGATTGCTTGCCGGCGTCGGCGTGGACCCCTACCCCACGGTGACCATCGCCGCGCCAGCCACGGGCGGCCTCGGTGTCCCCGCGGCGTTGACGGCGACGGGCATCGGCGCCACGCAGTTCGCCTGGGACCTGGACGGGGATGGCGACTTCGACGATGCCACCGGCGCCACGGCCTCCCTCACTCCGTCTCACCTGGGTCTGAGCTTGGTTCAAGTCCAGGCGACGGGCCCCGGTACGGGTGTCGGCGTCGCCCACGCCACGATCGATGTACAGGCCGGCCCCGGTGGCGCGCCGACCATCACGGGCGTCCCGCCGAGCGGATCGTTCTTGGAAGTCAGGTCGGGGGCCAGTACCACCGTCGCCGTGACCACCATCGATCCGGACGACGATCCGGTGACCGTCACCTGGTCGTTGACCGGCGATGTCGCGCCCACCCAGGGTGCCAGCCGCGAGGTCGCCGGCGATCCCGCCCAGCGGCTGCGCTGGCTCGACGCTGTCGCGGCGGACTCCAGCGGACATGCCGCCGCTGCCTCATGGCTGGTCCTGACCACGATGGACGATGCCGATGGCGACGGCTGGGAGGCCGGAGCTGACTGCGACGACACCAACCCTGCGGTGAACCCCGGGATGACAGAAATCCGCGGCAACGGCATCGACGACGACTGCGACGCCACGACGTCCGATGCCGCCGATCCGGAGGCGGACTTCGCCCACAACCCGATGATCGCGCTGGTGGGCCAGGCGGTCGCGTACACGGACAGGTCCGAGGCCGCACCCGGGGCGACCATCGCCTCACGCGCCTGGGACCTCGACGGCGATGGAACGGTCGATTCGACAGCGGCGACCACGAACCGGACCTATGCCCAGCCGGGCACCTACCAGGTCACGCTGACGGTCACCGATTCGGCCGGACGCACCGGGACCATCACCAGAGCCGTACGGGTCACCACTCGGCCCGTGGCGGCGTTCACGCCGGAGGACATCACCGTCACGCCAGGATCCTCCATCACCTTCGCTGACGCGTCCACCGACGATGGTGCAGTGACCGCATGGGAATGGGATTTCGACTATGACGGGGTGGTGTTCGCTTCGGACTCGACGGACGCCAATCCGACGGCGGTGTTCTCGCGTTCGGCTACCGTGGCGCTACGGGTCACCGACAGCGACGGCTTCGTATCCGACATCGTCACCCACCGGATCACGGTCCCCGGTGCACCGACCGCCTGGTTCCGGTCGCTCGCCG
>JAISBQ010000318.1 GCA_031266115.1 Bifidobacteriaceae bacterium | reverse complement strand
CGGCGTTCGACCCCCAGATCAGCAGGGTATTTCCCCGCAACGCTGCCGTGTGGAAGCCGGGACCCGCCGCCACAGTATTCGCCTGGGCCCCCACCTGCATGGGGTTCGGAGCCGGGTCCGTGTTGCCCAGCCCGAGTTGACCGTCGGCGTTCTCGCCCCACGCCCACACCAGGCCGCCGGAGGTGACGGCGAAGAACGTGCCATTGCCCGCCGCCACCTGAACGGTGTTTCTATTCTGGCTGACGGTGGTGACTTCCTGCGGGGCGGGCGGGTTGGCGCCATCTGGGGTCCGGCCCCAGATCCAGACCCGGTTCGATTCGTCGCGGGCGATGGCGCCCGCACGGCCCGCGGCGATTCCCACGATGCGCGGGGTTCCGGGGACCGCGATCGGGAACGGCTGATCGGCGGGTTCAATGGCGGACGCCGGGCGGCCGAGCCACGGCCCGTCCTCGCCCCACGAGTAGACCTTGCCGTCGCTGGTGAGCGCCAGGGAGTAGTTGCCACCGGCCGCGACCGCCGTGAAGCGGACGGAGACGCTCAGCGCCTGTGGCTTGTGGTAATCGGTACCCGCTGCCGAGGACCCGACCTGGCCGTAGGAGTTGTCGCCCCACGCGTAGACGGTGCCGCCCGCCAGGGCTACCGAATGAAACAGTCCAGCGGCGACCTGTGAGACTCCCGTCAGGTCGCTGACTTGGGTCGCGGTCGCGCGCGCCGTCACGGTCCCATCGCCCAATTGGCCATCGTCATTGAGGCCCCAGGCAAGAACGTGGCCGTCGGCGCGTCGGGCCAGGGTGTGGAACGCCCCGGCGGCCACCTGGGCTACGCCCGACGCCCCGCTGACCTGTACCGGCCGGCTGGCGTCCGTGGTGGTCGTGTTGCCGAGCTGACGTCGATCGTTCTTCCCCCACGCGTATGCGCGGCCGTCTTGGGTGGCAGCGACCGTGAAGTCGTAGCCGACATCGACCGAGACCGCGTTCGGCGAGGACAAGGCGTGGGGTTCGGCGGTGTTGCCTGAGGCGCCGTTGCCCAGTTGCTGGGAGGTGTTCGCGCCCCATGCATAGACGTTGCCCGAGGTGGTGAGCGCCACAAGGAAGGCGGAGCCGGCGGAGATCTGCGAGACTCCCGTGAGGGAGATCCGGGTGGGTCCGCTCTGTTCCTGGAGGGTGCCCGTGCCGAGTTGGCCGGAGTAGTTGGCGCCCCACGTATAGAGGGCCCCCCCGGCGAGAGCCGCGGAGAATCCATTCCCGGCGGCGATGGCGGAGACGTTGTTGCCGAGTCCAGCCACCTTGGTCGGGGTGCTGGTCTGGTCGGTGGTGCCATCGCCGAGCTGGCCATTGGCGTTGGCGCCCCACGCGTACAGCTCGTTTTCGGTGGTGATTGCCAGGGCGTGGGTGGCGCCAGCGGCGACAGCCTTGACGTTGGCGCCAAGGCCGGTCACCTGAACTGGGGATGCCTCATACGGGGTGGCCCAACCGATGCCGAGCTGGCCGGTGTTGTTGCGCCCCCATGCCCACAGGGTCCCGTTCTGGAGCAGGGCGTAGGACGTGCCGTCGCCGGCCGCGACCTGCTTGACCTGTTCGGCACCCAGGTCCACCGGGAGCGCGGCAGGCGAATCCACGGTGCCGCCGTCTCCGAGCTGCCCGGTGGCGTTGCCACCCCAGGTGTAGAGCTGCTGCGTGGTATTGACGGCGAGGGAGTGGTTGGCACCGGCAGCGACCTGGACCATGTCGTGGGGGTCGGGCACCTTGGTGGGTGTGCCCGTCGAGCTGTATGGGTGCCCGAGCTGTGAGGAGCCGCCCCCGCCCCAGCTATAGACATCGCCAACGTTGTTGACGGCGAGTGCGTGCTGGCCGCCGGCGGCGATGGCCCTCAGCGACGTGATCTGACCCTTGACCGCGACCTTTTCGGGTTCTCCCGTTCGGCTCAGGCCCAGCTGGCCGACGTTGTTGGCGCCCCAGGCATACAGGTCGCCGCTGGTAGATATGGCGACCGCGAAGTTGGATCCGGCAGAGACAGTCCGGAATGTCGGGAGATCGGCGGCGGTGGCGGGCGCGCCGGGTGAGGCGAGCCCCGCGATACCTACGGCCAGTGCGGCACCCGCGGCGATGGCGCGCCAGGTTCGATGGGGGGAGGGGGCAGGGGTATGGGACGAATTCGGGGACATGTGCTGACCCTTCTGGAGATGGGAAGGCTGCTCAAGCGGGAAGTCAATATACTCCCTCGTCACCACGGCACCGATGGGCTAAGACCGGTGGGCCTCGGCCACAGGCGGGACTTAGGAAGGCCGAAAGGGGGCCGTCGTGGATGCTACGGTGCCGCAATGGGGAAAACACCGACACGGCCCGCGGCCGTTAACTCAGCGACTCTGGCAGCTGTGGCGAGCGGGACGTATTACGATCCACATTCCGTCCTCGGGGGCCACGCGGGCGAAGGGACCGTCACCCTACGGACTTTGCATCCCTTGGCCGATGGCGTCGCGTTTGTCACGCCGGACGCGCGCTATGAGGCCGTCCACGAACAGGATGGCATCTGGGTGGCCGCGTTCGTCGCCGAGGCCGTCCCGGATTACCGCGTCGAGGTGACCTATGGCGCCGTGTCCACCGTGGTGGACGACCCTTACCGCTTCTTGCCGACTGTCGGCGAACTCGACCTCCACCTCATCGCCACCGGGCGCCACGAGCGGCTGTGGGACGCGCTTGGCGCTCGAGTCAAGACGTTTGGTTCGGTCATGGGCGAGGTGACGGGCACGTCGTTTGCTGTGTGGGCCCCGAACGCCCAGGCGGTGCGGGTAGTGGGAGATTTCAACTCCTGGACATCTGGCGCCACGGCGATGCGATCACTCGGGGCCTCCGGGGTGTGGGAAGTCTTTGTGCCCGGCGTTGGGGTTGGGGCCCGGTACAAGTACGAGTTGCACACCCGCGACGGGTCGTGGCTCCAGAAGGCGGATCCGATGGCGCGAGCCACCGAGACTCCGCCAGCGACCGCGTCGGTGGTGACCGCGGCCGTTCATGAGTGGGGGGACCGGGACTGGCTGGAGCGGCGCGCCGCGACCAACGCGCACCTCGGTCCGATGAGCATCTACGAGGTTCACATCGGATCGTGGCGCGAGGGTCTTGGCTACCGCGAACTCGCGGACGAATTGCCCGCCTACGTCGCGGATCTGGGCTTCACACACGTCGAGTTCCTGCCCGTGGCCGAGCATCCGTTCGGAGGATCGTGGGGATACCAGGTGACCTCGTACTATGCGCCCACGGCCCGGTATGGCACCCCTGACGATTTCCGGTACCTCGTGGACAGGCTGCACCAGGCCGGCATCGGCGTCATCCTTGACTGGGTTCCGGCCCACTTCCCGAAGGATGCCTTCGCCCTTGCCAGGTTCGACGGGACGGCGCTGTACGAGTATCCGGATCCCCAACGCGGCGAACACCCCGACTGGGGAACGCTGGTGTTCAACTACGGCCGCACCGAGGTCCGCAATTTCCTCATGTCCAACGCGACATATTGGATGGAAGAGTTCCACGCGGACGGTCTGCGGGTGGATGCCGTGGCATCGATGCTCTATCTCGACTATTCGCGCGGCCCGGGCCAATGGAGCCCCAACGCGTACGGCGGACGGGAGAACCTCGAGGCGATCAACATGCTCCAAGAGGTCAACGCCACGGCCTACAAGCGCACACCCGGGATCGTGATGGCGGCCGAGGAATCGACATCCTGGCCCGGGGTGACCGCTCCCACCAACGTGGGCGGGCTTGGGTTCGGCCTGAAGTGGAACATGGGGTGGATGAACGACACGCTGCGTTACCTCGCCGAGGATCCGGTCAACCGGCGCTACCACCACGGCGAAGTGACGTTCTCCATGGTGTACGCGTTCTCGGAGCACTTTGTCCTTCCGCTGTCGCACGACGAGGTGGTTCACGGGAAGGGCTCCCTCTACTCCAAGATGCCGGGGGACAACTGGCAGAAGCTCGCCGGTGTCCGTGCGCTCCTCGCCTACCAGTGGTCGCATCCAGGCAAGCAGTTGCTGTTCATGGGGTCGGAATTCGCTCAGGAGCAGGAATGGCATTCGGAGGGGTCGCTCGACTGGTGGCTCCTGGACCGAGCCGACCACCTCGGGGTCCTCACCCTCGTCCGGGACCTGAACGCCCTGTACAAGTCGCATCCGGCGCTGTGGGCCGAAGACTTCGATTCCGCGGGTTTCCAGTGGATCGACGC
This sequence comes from Bifidobacteriaceae bacterium, assembly GCA_031266115.1. Lineage (GTDB taxonomy): Bacteria > Actinomycetota > Actinomycetes > Actinomycetales > WQXJ01 > JAIRRT01. The sequence goes on along the minus strand of JAISBQ010000318.1, from coordinate 5,882 downwards.
CAACGATTCCGGGCGCAACATCCTGTCCTACGTGCGCCGGGCCCCGGACGGGCAACAAGTGACCGTGGTCATCAACTTCGCCGGAACTCCCCATGAGGGGTACCGCCTGGCGCTCCCCGAGGGCGGCGACTGGCTCGAACTGCTCAACACCGACGCGGAGAGCTACGGCGGCAGCGGCGTCGGCAACCTGGGGCGTGTCCGCGCCGAGGAGATCCCGTGGTCGGGCCTCGACCATTCCGCCCAGGTGCGAATCCCCCCGCTCGGGGCCGTGTTCTTCGCTCCCGCGGGCCCGTAGCGGCTACGGGCGCCGGTAGGAGGGATCTGCTTGTCGGCGCGTATCGCCCTATCCCTGTGCCGGTGCCTCAGGCGCGCCGCCGCCATCCGGACCGCCGGGAAAACCGCCACCGGGCATATCGGTCGGGAACCCGTCCGGCCTCTCGCCGGTGAACCCTCCCGCACCACCGGGGAAACCCGCCCCCATGGTCATACTCTCGCCTTCGCTGATCGCCAGCGCGGTCACGCCGCTGGAATCGTCCTCGCCGCCGGAGCCCATCACGGTGACGGTATCGCCGACCTGCAAGTCCGACACATCGCCCACCTCGGTGTGGGTCACCGAGGTCTCGTCGGTGGTGGTGACCGAGGTCTGGGTCCCGTCCTCGGCCGTGACCGTCAGCGTGGCACCGTCCACCGCGGTGATCTCGCCTCGCACGCCGCTGCGTAGCGTCCCGACGCCCCCCTGACCTCCTTGCCCTTCTCCGCCGGCCCACTGGCGGGCACCGCCGGGGAAGGGGGAGGTGTCGGGCGCCGTCGCCCGCCCGAGGGCGAACCCGCCGCCCAGGACGGCGCCGACAACGACGATCCCTCCCAACACCCAGGTGAGGATCGGCCTGCCCCCCTTCCCTGCTGGGGTAATGGACGATGGCGGAGCCGACAGTGCCTCCAACGGTGTGGCATCGGCGTGGGCGGAACTCCGGGATGGCTGGTGAGAATCGGTCATGGTGGGCCTTTCTGGTGAGCAGGGAACGGCATCGTGCATGGGGTCCCTAGTCGTGGCGCAAGGCGGCGACGGGGGTCAGTAGGGAGGCGCGGATCGCGGGATAGCCGCCGAAGAACACGCCGATGGCCACCGAGACACCGGCAGCGAGGACTACCGAGCCGGCCGAAATGACCGGGCGGGTGCCCATGATCTCGAAGCGGCTTGCCCCGAGGGCCGCCGCCACCCCGAGGGCGCCTCCGGCCAGTGACAGCAGCGTGGCTTCAAGGATGAACTGGGCGGAGATCGCGGCGCCTGTGGCGCCGAGCGCCTTGCGGATGCCGATCTCGCGGGTCCGTTCGGACACGGTGACCAGCATGATATTGGTGACGCCGATGCCGCCCACCACGAGGGAAATTGCGGCGATGGCGGCGAGCATCGCCGACAGGGTGGAACCGACGGACGTGGAGGCTTCCAACAGTTGGGACTGGGTGGTGACGGTGAAGGTGGCGTCCTCGGTGGTGACACCTAGGGACTCGGCGACCACCAGTTCTGCTTGAGCGGCGGCCGCGTCGATTGACTCGGCCGATGCCGCTTGGAGGGTGATCGACGACAGGGCGGTGTACCCGGTGAGCGAGCGCTGGGCGCGGGTGAGGGGGATGACGATGCCGGAATTGGCGCTACTACCGCCGGCGGTGTCCTTGGCGTGAAGCACCCCATAGACGGTGAACGGCGTGGTGCCGACCGTGATGGTCTGGCCTACCGGATCGGCCTGATCGAAGAGGTCCTCGGCCAGTGACGCCCCGATGACGGCGACCTTGCGTGCCGCGGCATTGTCCTCGTCGCGAAATGGGGTACCGATCGCGACCGGGGAGTTGGTGACCGTGAAGTAGTTGGCGGTGGTGCCGGTGACGGTGGCCGATGTCGACACTGTGCCGTGGGCGACGGTGGCCGACGTGGACACCTGGGGAACCACCTCGGCGATGTCGGGGGCCGCGTCCGGCGCCTGGAGTGCCTCAGCGGCGTCGAGTGTGAGGTCCTGGAACCGGGTGGCTCCACGCGAGAATCCTGGCGAGACGGTGATGGTGTTGGAGCCGAGGCCTTCGATCTGTTCCGCCACGTTCGCGGTAGCGCCGCTGCCCACGCCGAGCAGCAGAATCACCGATCCGACCCCGATGAGGACGCCCAGCAGGGTGAGCGCGGCGCGCGTGACGTTGCCGCCTATCCCGGACAGCGCCGAGAGCAGAACCTCCCAGGGACTCATGCGGTCCCCCCCGATGCCACGGCGGCGCCGGCCGCAGCGGGCACGCGAGTATCGACAGCCACGATCCGGCCATCGCGCATGTGGGCGATGCGCCCGGCGTGGCTGGCGACATCGTGATCATGAGTGATGAGCACGATCGTCCGTCCTGCGCGATTGATCGCCTCCAGCACCTCCAGCACCTGCTCCGCCGACGCCGAATCGAGATTCCCGGTCGGCTCGTCCGCGAGGAGGAGTGTCGGGGTGTTGACCAGCGAGCGGGCCACGGCAACCCGCTGCTGTTGACCGCCCGACAACTCCGACGGCCGATGGGTGGCCCGATGGGACAGTCCCACCATGTCCAAGGCCGCCGTTGCCCGGCGCCGTGCCTCGCGGCGGGACACCCCCGCGTACAGCATCGGTAGTTCGACGTTGCGCAGCGCGCTCATCCGCGAGACGAGGTTGAAGGACTGGAACACGAAGCCGATGGTGCGGCCTCTGACGCGGGCCAACTGCCTGGCTCCCATCCTCCCGACGTTCTTGCCGTCCAGGAGGTAGGTGCCGTCATCGGGCACGTCCAAACACCCCAGAATGTTCATGGCGGTCGATTTCCCCGATCCCGACGCGCCCATCACGGCGACAAACTCACCGGGCTCGACGGTCAGATCGAACCCAGCCAACGCGGCCACCTGGCTCTCACCGGAGCCATAGATGCGCGTCAGGCCCCGTGCGTCGATCACGGCCGTCACGGCATGCCTCCGCCGGGGAATCCGCCGCCACCGCCCGGGAATCCGCCGCCACCGGCGGGGAAGCCACCGCCCCCGGCCCCGCCGGTGATCATCCTGAACTGGCCCGATGTCTCCGATGAGGTGAGCCCTGTCGAGGTGTCCATCGAGATGAGGACCGCATCGCCCTCCTCCAGGCCGGAGGTGATCTCGATCGTGGAATCGCCCTGCAACCCGAGGCCGACCGTCGCGGTGGTGGTCTCGGCGGACGCACCTGTCGGATCGGCGAGGACCTCGACCGTGCCCTCGGTGGTACTCAGCGCGCTGACGGCGTTGGACGGCAGGGTCAGGACATTCGCCGCCTCGGCGGTGACCACGGTGATCGTGGCGGTCTGGCTGAGCCGGATCAATTCGGGAAGCTCGTCCAGTTCGACGGTCGCCTCGTATGTGACCACGGAGTTGGACGAGGAGCCGAGCGGGGAAATCCACACGACCTTCCCCTCGGCCGCGGCGTCCGGAACCGCTGGGAACTCGACGGAGGCGGGCTGTCCCACCGCGAGGCTCGCGGCATCGGCCTCGGCGAACGACCCCGACACGTGGTAGGTCTCCAGCGATGCGACGGTAATCCCGCCGCTGGTGCCGGTGTCCGCTGACCCGGTCATCCCCGAGGCTCCAGATCCGGACGACGCCGGCGATGACGCCCCCGTCCCGTCCGTGACATCGTCGCCGACCGCGATGCCCACCTCTGTGACGACGCCGGCGAACGGGGCAACGAGGGACAGGTCAGCCGCGTCCTCCTCGGCCTCGGCGAGCGCGTCGCGTGCCTCGGCGAGGGTGTCCTGGGCGTCGGCGAGGCTCGCCTGCGCCGACGTCACCTGACCGTCGGCGCTGGTCTTCTGCGATTCGGCGTTGGACAGCGCCGAGGCGGACTGCGACACCGATGCCTTGGCCTGAGCCACGGCGGTCTCGGCGGCCTCGACCGCGTCCTTGGGCGACGCCGAGGCGCTCGACGTCGGGGTGGGCGTGGATGTGGCGGCGGGCGTACTGCCTCCCGTGTCGCCTTGGCCGGTCCCGCTCGAACCTGAACCTCCGGGGCCCGTTGCCCCACCACCCCCACCAGTGGGATCGGTCCCGCCGGCTGTGATGGCGGCGGTGGTCTTCGTGGCGGTGGTCTTCGTGGCGGTGGCGGTGGTGGTGGCCTTGACGGCCTTCTTGGCTGAGTTCAGCGCCTTCTTTGCTGTGGTGAGCCCGGACGCGGCGGTGTCGACATCCTGTTCGGCGGCGCTCACCGACAGCCTGGCGGCGGTTCTCGCCTGCTTGGCCGAGGTCACCTGGGTCTGAGCCTGGGTGACGGCCCGTTCGGCCTGGGTGACCGCCTTGGTGGCTTGCGTGACGGCATCGTCGGCGGCATCGGAGGTGATGGAGGCGAGTTCTTGACCGTCGGTGACAAGGTCTCCCACCACGACATCGACGGTGGCGACTTCGCCGGCGAGGGCGAACGCGACGGTCTTGGTGGTGGCGGGCTCGATGCTGCCCTGGGCGGAGACGGTGGTGGTGACGGTGTCGGTGGCGACGGTCGCGGTGCGCAGGGTCCCCGTCGCCTCAATGGGGGCATCCGCGGGCCTGATGACGAGGTACGCCACGACGGCTCCGACGAGAATGACGGCAATGAGTGCGACGTTGACCCAGCGGCGTGACCTCATGGCGTAAGAGTGGCGGTGGGACCCGGCAGCATCCTTGACGGTGCCTGGGCGTTTCCTGGTGAATTGGGCGCTCGGGTGTATCAGTCGTGGCGCAGAGCGTCGACGGGCTTGAGCATTGAGGCCCGGATCGCGGGGTATCCGCCGAAGAAGACGCCGATAACGATGGAGACGCTCGCGGCGAGGACCACCGACATCGTCGTGACCACGGGATGGGTACCGAGGATTTCGATCTGGCTGAGAGCGAGGGCGAGGATGGTCCCCAGTAGCCCACCCGCGAATGACAAGATGGTCGCCTCCACGATGAACTGGGCGGAGATGGCAGCCCGGCTGGCACCCAGGGCCTTGCGGATACCGATCTCCCGTGTCCGTTCCGTCACGGTCACGAGCATGATGTTGGTGACGCCGATCCCTCCCACCACCAGGGAAATCGCGGCAATGGCGGCGAGCATTGTCGACAGGGTCCTGCCGATCTCGTTGATCGTATCCAGGAGTTGGGCCTGCGTGGTGACTTGGAAGGTGGCCTCGTCGGGGCTGATGCCCAGCGCCTCGGAAACCACCGCACGCGCTTCGGCGGCGGCCGCATCGATGGTCTGCGAGCCGGTGGCCTGCAGTGTGATCGAGGACAGCTGCCCGTAGGGGGTCAACGACCGCTCGGCCCGTGACAGAGGGATGAACATCCCATTGTTCGCGGTGATGCCGGCGAGCGTTCCCTTCGACGAGAGCACGCCGCAGACGGTGAATGGGGTCGAGCCCACGTTGATGGTCTGCCCCACCGGATCGACATTGGGGAAGAAGCTGGCGGCGAGCTGGTTGCCGATGACGGCGACGCGGCGAGCGAGCCGTTGGTCGGAGTCTTGGAAGACCGTGCCGGAGGTCACCGGGGAGTTGGTGACATCGAAGTAGTTGGGTGTGGTTCCCGTGATGGTGATGGTCCTCGACTGTTCGCCTGAGGCGACCGTCTGGGTGGTGACCACGATGGGTACCACCTCGGCGATGTCGGGAGCAGACGGGCTGCCGACCAGTGCCTCGGCGGCCGCCACGGTGAGGGCTTGGAAATGCAGCTGCGTCTCGGACAGGTTTGGGGCACCCGGGGTCACGGTGATGGTGTTGGTGCCGAGGCCCTCGACCTGGGACGTGATCTCCGTGGTCGCGCCCGTGCCCACGCCCATGAGCATGATCACCGATGCCACACCGATGAGCACCCCGACCAGCGTGAGTGACGCACGCATGAGATTGGCGCG
>JAISBQ010000307.1 GCA_031266115.1 Bifidobacteriaceae bacterium | reverse complement strand
CTGGCCACGTGGACGAGGCTGGAAGTGACACCCGCGTCGCGACAGGAGCGCGGAAGTCCGTCATCGTCAAGAGCCCGGAGCTGACTCCGCCGGAGGGCGGCCACGCAGAGGTGGTGATCGCCGACCGGATGTTGTGTGCGAACGCGGCGTTGTAGGGCACGTTCGTGCGCAACATCGCGGCCTGATCCACGCCGTGGGAACGCGCGGACCCCGTATCTACCTCCTGGAAGAGGTACACATCGGCCGGAAGTGCGCTCGTGGCAGCGATGATGCCGGCGATGTTGACATCGACATCGTGCGCCGTTGGCGGGGCCACTCCACCACCGTGGTCACGGGAGTCCTGCCCCTTGCCGAGGCCGCCGTATCCGATGTTGAACGAGACCACGGTCACCGGGTTCTGCGGATCGGGAACATGGAGGGTCGAGCCGGCCGGCGCGCGCTCCACTCGCAGCTCCTGGGACTCCTTCGGCCGATACTCGGTAGCCGTGCACCATGCGAGGAAGAACCCCGCCACCACGATGAGCCCCGCCACGAGGACGGCAATCAGTCGAAGAACAGTCCTGGTTGTGCGTGACGGCGCCATCGGGGTCCTCGTCATTGGGGCAAATGCGGCGGCTCGTATGGCGCCGCGTGGGCGGAGCGGTACATATTCTACGATCCTCGACGCGCCAGCCCCACCCCCGTCCGCGCTCCCCGCCCCGGCCGGCCGCGCAGGGAGCGGCTACTCGGCGGGGTGTGGCGTATCGACTGCGCCGCCGAATCGCCGTGTGCGTCTCGCGTATTCTTCGACCGCGCGCCATAGCACCAGTCGGTCCACGTCTGGCCACAGTTCTGGGACAAACACCAGTTCCGCGTACGCCGATTGCCACAACAAGAAGTTCGAGATGCGTTGCTCCCCCGACACACGCAGAAACAGGTCGACGTCCGGGACTGCCGGACGCGGTCTGGGCCCGGTGCACTCGCCCTCGACGCGGGCGCCTCCGCGGAGGCGAGCGGCCAAGTCGCCCTCCGTGATCGCCTCTGGGTCGATGCGCCCGATGGCGGCCTCCCGCGCCAGGGCACGGGCCGCGTCGGCGATCTCCGACCGGCCGCCATAGTTCACGCACAGGTTCAGGGTGAGGCCGGGGTTGTTCGCGGTCATCACCTCGGTCTCGCGCAACTCGCGAACCACGGACGGCCACAGGCGCCGCTGTTCACCGGACCACACCACGCGCACACCCCACGAGTGGAACAGTGCGCGCCTGGCGCGCAGCACGCTGCGGGAATAGCCCATGAGGAACCGGACTTCGGCTGGTGGGCGTTTCCAGTTCTCGGTCGAAAACGCGTAGAGGCTCACCCATTCCAACCCCAGGTCGATGGCGCCTGCCACCACGTCCACCAGCGCCGCGTCCCCGGCGCGGTGACCTTCCACACGGGTTAGGCCGCGCGCGTTGGCCCACCGTCCGTTGCCATCCATGACGATCGCGACATGACGAGGAAGCTGGTCCGGGCGACATGCGGGAGGCCGTGCGCCAGAACGGTGTCCCGGCGGCGCAGCACCCCCCTGGACACCATCCTCCGGTCCCGTCCCGGCCTCGCGGGGTGTCATGCGCGTTCCACCAGGCGCAGCGACCTGACCTGGCGCTCCATGTGCCAGTGGGTGTAGGCGGCCACCACCCCGGCCGCCTCGCGACGCACGCGCGGCTCTGCCTCACCCGCCGCGATCCAGTCCCCGGTGAGCAGGGCGCTGAGCAGTGCGAACGCGCCCGGTGAGGGTGCCGCGGAACCTGGAGGCCGGCAGGTCGTGCAGACCGCACCACCAGCCTGCGCGTTGAGCGCCCGGTGTGGGCCCGGAGCACCGCACCGCGCGCAATCCAGGAATGATGGCGCGTACCCGGCCACCGCAAGCGAGCGCAGCAGATAGGAATCGAGGACCAGCCCTGGCGCTTGGCGCCGTCCCGCAAGCGCATGGACAGCGCCGAGCGCGAGCCGGAAGTGTTGGACCGCCGGTTCCCGCTCGATCTCGGTGAACCGTTCGGCCGCTTCGACGATGGCGGTGGCCGTGGTGAACAGCTCATAGTCGGTGGCGATGGTCTCGCCATACGCCGCGATCAGCTCCGCTTGGGTGACAACGTCGAGGGTGCGTCCGGCGTGCAGTTGGATGTCCACGTGCATGAACGGCTCGACCCGCGCACCCAGCCGCGAGGTGGTCCGCCGCACCCCCTTGGCGACGGCACGAACCCGGCCGTGCTCGCGTGTCAGGAGCGTGACAATCCGGTCCGCCTCGCCCAACTTGCCAGTGCGCAGCACCACGGCCTGGTCCCGGTAGAGCCTCACCTGGACATTATGGCGGTGCTACGGCGCCGTGGTGCCAGAGCGCAGCCCCCAACGATCGTAGATCGAGTGAAGCAGGCGCTTGGTGCCCACAAACCGGGCTTTGGATGTTGCCGCACCCAGAATCACCACGAGCACGGGGTGGCGCCCCGCTTTCGCCGAGGTGGCGGCGAGGCAGTATCCCGCGGCCGACGTGTAGCCGGTCTTGAGCCCGGTCATTCCCAGGGTGGAGTCGAAGTACTTGCCGCCGCGGAGCATCTGGTTGGTCGTGGAGACCTTGGTGCCGCGCACGGAGGTCTTGGTGATTCCCGCCGTATCCAGCACGTCTGGATACCCGGCAAGGAGCGATTGAGCTAGGCGGCCCACATCGTGAGCGGTCGAGGTGTTCCCGGCCTTGGCTCCCGTGCCCGGCAGGACCAGCCCGAACTCCTTGAGGCTTGGGTTGTCGAGTCCGCTCACCGAGATGAACGTGGAGGAGTCCATTCCGATCGCGTCGGCTTTGGCGTTCATCGCGGTGAGGAACTCCTCATTGCTCCCGGACACGGCGACGCCGAGGGCGGTGATCGCCGCGTTGGAGGATTCGACGATCGCCAGCGTGTACAGGTCGCGCACGGAGTACGAGGCGCCGCGCTTGAACACGAATCCTCCGGTGTTCCAGTCTTTCGACATCGCGACCAGGTTCGTGTCGGTCATCCGGACCGCCGTGTTCCAGGTTGCCCCGCCCGCGGCCAGCCAGTCTCTCACCACGAAGATGGCGAGCAGTTTGGTAACCGACGCGATCCGGACCTCCTGATCGCCGCCGTCATCCCACAGCACCTCCCCTGTAGCCAGGTCGATGGCGAGGGATGCCTCAGCATTCGGGCCTCGCAGTGCCGGGCGGCGTACGTCGCTGCTCGCCGCCGAGATGTATCCGCCCACCACACGCAGTCGCGGTTCCCCCGTCGAGGCCACAGCAACGCTGACCACGCGCACCTTGTCGCGTGGGGCCACACGCTCCCCGGTGTCGGTGGCGGGCGAGAATTCCGGTGTCGAGTACACGACCAGTTCTCGCCGGGCAACCACCGAGGCGACATCGGTGGTGAGGTACTGTGCCGCACCCGGATGCACGGCTCGCCCTGAGTACCGCGAGACTGGCGCCAGCTCCCGCGACGCCATCTGCGCACCGCGGCGCGCGGACGGTGAGACAACAAGAGCCGTGCCCCCGAACGACGCCGGGGGGGTGACCGACGATGCCGGTCCCGCCGGGGTGGTGGGAGCGGTAACCGGCACCGTCGGTCCGGAAGGGGCGGTGGGCGTGGTGGTGGGGTTGCCCACCACCCCAAGTCCAGCGACAACCAAAGCAGAGCAAAGACGGGTTAGGGCATGCCCCAAACAGATCGGCACCACTCAAGGTTATGCCCGCAGCCGCGATAACCCCGGCCGCGGCGCGCGCACAACGCGCCCGAACCTTGGCCGGCCTCCGCTTCACGGCTGGGGCTGTGACACCGCGCTGTCCGGTCTACCCAGTCCCAACATCTTTGCGTCCCCCACGATGACGCAGTTCGGTGGGCCGCGTCAAGGCTTCGGCGCGTCGCCCACGCCGCCGCGCCTGGTGTTGGGCCCCTACCGGCCGGAGCGGTTGACGGCCGAGACGATCGCTTTGAGGGCTGCCGTGGTGGTGGACGGGTCGATTCCGACACCCCACAGCACCTGACCATCGACCTCGCATTCGACATAGGCGGCCGCCGTGGCATCGCCGCCTTCGGACAGGGCGTGCTCGGCGTAGTCGAGGACCTCGACTCCGATCCCGATCTGCCCCAACGCGTCCACGAATGCCGCGATGGGACCGTTGCCCCGCCCCTCGAGGTCGAGTGCCTTGCCTGCGTCCATCAGCGCGATGGCCAGGGTCTCCGATCCGTCCGGCATGGTCCCGCCGCGCCGTCCGCGCAGCGCCAACCGGCCCCAACGCTCCAGGCCGGACCCGTCCGGTGCCGGCAGATACTCGTCGGCGAACGCCATCCACAGGTCCTCGGCCGTCATCTCGGTGCCTGAGGAGTCGGTGAGGCTCTGAACCACTCGGGAAAACTCGATCTGCAGGCGCCGTGGCAGGTCGAGGTGCCGCTCGGACTTGAGCAGATAGGCGATTCCGCCCTTACCGGACTGGGAGTTGAGCCGGATCACGGCCTCGTAGGTCCGGCCCACATCCCGCGGGTCCACAGGCAGGTAGGGCACCGCCCACACCTCGTCCCGTTCGTCCAAGCCCGCGGCCGCGGCCATCTGCTCGCGATCCTCGAACCCCTTCTTGATCGCGTCCTGGTGGGAACCGGAAAAGGACGTGTACACCAGGTCCCCACCGTACGGCGACCGTGGCCCCACTTCCATCCGTGTGCACCGTTCCACGGTGCGCCGGATGTGGTCGATGTCGGAGAAATCGATCATCGGATCGACCCCTTGGGTGAACAGGTTCAGTCCCAATGTGACCAAGTCCACATTCCCCGTCCGCTCACCCTGCCCGAACAGGCAGCCTTCCACGCGGTCCGCACCCGCCAGGATCGCCAGTTCGGCCGCCGCTACCGCGCATCCCCTGTCGTTGTGGGGGTGGACCGAAATGGCGATGGACTCACGCCTGGACAGGTTCCGGCTCATCCATTCGATCTGGTCCGCGTAGATGTTCGGGGTGGTCCGTTCGATGGTGGCGGGCAGGTTGAGGATGATCTCCCGCTCACCTCCGGGCTGCCACACATCCATGACCGCCTCACAGATCCCCAGGGCGAAGTCCAATTCGGTGTCGATGAAGATCTCGGGGCTGTATTCGTAGCCGAACACGACGTCATCGTCGAGGTATTTCGCGGCGAAGTCCATGACGTCGCGGGTGCCGTCCACCGCCAACGCGACCGTCTGGGCGCGATCGTGATGGAACACCACGCGGCGGAACATGGGGCTCGTCGCGTTGTACAGATGGACCGTGGCGCGAGGCAGACCAACCACCGATTGCACGGTTCGGTCGATCAGATCGGTCCTGGCCTGGGTGAGCACCGAGATGGTGACATCGTCCGGGATGGCACCGCCGGTGACCAGCGAGCGCACAAAGTCGAAGTCGGTCTGCGAGGCGGCGGGGAAACCCACCTCGATCTCCTTGTAGCCCATCTGGACCAACAGGTCGAACATGGTGCGTTTGCGACCAGGGTCCATCGGCTCGATCAGGGCTTGGTTGCCGTCGCGCAGGTCCGTGGACAGCCAGCGCGGCGCGGCCGTGATCCGGCGCTCAGGCCACCTGCGGTCTGGCAGGCTCACGGGGTTGGTGTCGCCGAATGG
>JAISBQ010000339.1 GCA_031266115.1 Bifidobacteriaceae bacterium | reverse complement strand
CTTGCCATGGCGCCAGTGGACCCGGACGGTCGCGGCCGGGTACCTCAAGGCCTGGCGCCGCGCCCCCCGCAATACGGTCCTGCTCGTGGCTATGGGTGCGCTGAGCACGGTGTCCTTTGTCCTCCTCGTGTCCGGCGCCACCACGTCACTGGCTACCGTCATCATCTGGATCGGTCTTCCTGCGCTGGCCGCCACACTCGCGGCGGCGCATGGCTTCGCGGCGCTCACCCGGCACCTGCTCGCCTGGCAGGGCACCCAGATTCCACCTCCTGCTCCGATCCACACCAATCCGCTCACGGGAGCGGTGCAGGCGAGCCCGGTGCGGTGGATCAGGCGCGAGTGGACCTCGCCACAGCGATGGCGGGAGCTGCTCCACGGCATCGTCGTGTTTCCCCTGGGAATAGCCGGTTTCCTGGCCGCTATCTGCACGTGGACACTGGGGTTAGGCGAGATGCTTGCCTTCGTCTGGGTACCGATCGCACAGTCCTTCGACCCGGGGAGCGTGACCACTCTCGGAGGGGGGATCGTCCACGGCTTCGACGGGGCCGGCGTGGGCGCGAGCACGGCCTGGGGATCATCGACGGGCACCGCCTCGATCGGATTTTGGGCCTATGTCGTGGATTTCGTCATCGGCGCCGGGCTCTTGGCTCTCACCCCGCTCATCCTTGACGGGTTTGCCAAGCTCACCGGCACCCTTGGCAAGGCACTACTCGGCGCGGCTCCGTTCACCCTCGCCCGCCGCGTCCGGGAGCTGGAGACCTCCCGGATGCGAGCGGCCCACGCCGAATCAGCGGCACTGCGTTCGATGGAACGCGACCTTCACGATGGGCCGCAACAGGTGCTAATCCGTGTCGGAATGGATCTCGCCGCCGCTGAGCGTCGCCTCGATCGCGGAGAGGTCGACTCGGCCCGTGATCTGATCGGCCAGGCCAAGGCCCGCAACACCGAAGCGCTCACCGATCTGCGTGCCCTGGCACGGGGGATCGCTCCTCCCACTCTCACGGAGCGAGGCCTCGTGACAGCGATGAGCGTTGCGGCGGCATCGTCCACCGTGCCCGTCACGCTGGTCGGCAACGTCGGAGCGAATGACCGCTTCACCGGGCCCACCGAGACCGCGATCTACTTCGCCTTTTGCGAATTGCTTGCCAACGTGGTCAAGCACTCGGAGGCGTCGGCGGTGGAGGTCCGGCTGGAACGCACGCCAACCACCGTGGAGTTGACAGTGCACGATGACGGCCGTGGCGGCGCGCGTATCTTGCCTAGTCGCGGCCTGGCCGGACTGGCAGATCGCGTGGCCGGTGTCGATGGGACGCTTGAGGTGATTCCTCACACCGAGGGTGAGGGGAGCGAGGTCAGGGTGATGGTGCCGAACCGATGAACGCTGTGCGGATCGTGGTGGCCGACGATTCGGTGTTGCTGCGCGAGGGGCTTGCCCGCCTGTTGACCGAGGCGGGACACATCGTGGTGGGAACGGCCGACAGCGCCCCTGACCTGCTACGCGAAGTGCGCCGCACGCGACCCGATCTCGCCGTAGTCGATGTGCGCATGCCACCCGACCTCACGGATGACGGCCTGCGCGCCGCCCGTGAGTTGCGCCGGGAGCTGCCTGATCTGGCGGTCCTGGTCCTCTCGCAGTGGGTCGAGGCCAGCGCGGCACGAGACCTCCTGGCGGACGGGCGTGGCGGCGCCGGCTACCTGCTCAAAGACCGCATCGTGGAACTCGACTCGCTGGACGATGCCATCAGACGCCTGGCCGCAGGCGAGACCGTCATCGACCCACAGGTGGTGGCCCAACTCATGGTCCGTCACTCTTCGTCTCCGCTAGAGCGCTTGACTCCGCGTGAAGCCGAGGTGCTGAACCTCATGGCGCAAGGCAAATCCAACACAGCGATCGCGATGGCGCTGACCGTGACCGGCGGCGCGGTAGAAAAGCACGTCGCCTCGATCTTCACCAAGCTCGACCTGCCCCCAAGCCCCAGCGATCACCGCCGAGTCCTCGCCGTCCTGACCGCCCTGGGCTTGCGCGGATAACCGCCAGCCCCGGTGTTTCTTACACAACCACGATGATGATCGTGTCCCCGAGGTAGGCGTACTCGCCTGCGCCCGGCGACGTGCTGCTGACTCGGTTGAGGGTGACAGAACCCGGGACCAACGCTTGGATCTCGACAGCGAACCCGAGCGCTTCGAGTTCCGCCGCGGCCGAGTCGGATGACATGTCCACCAGGTCGGGAATCTCGATAGGTTGCCGACCTTTGGAGACGGTCACGCTGACCTTGTCCCCGCGGAACAGTTCACGTCCCCGCGGGGGGAACTGGCTGAGGATCTCGCCTCTCGGGACCGTCTCGGAATACTCCTCACCCGACGGATCAAGCGTGAGGCCGGCGGTGTCCATGGCCTCTTCAGCCTCATCGAGCGTGAGACCGACAAGCTTGGGGACCTTGATCGGCTCCCGCCCACGCGACACCACCAGCGTGATCGCGGCATCGTGGGCCACCACCTCGCCGGGGGCCGGTTGTACGGACACCACCTGTCCCTCGGCGATCTCCTCGTCATAGGCCTCCTCGGTCTGAATCGGACCGTCGAGGTTGGCGTTGATGAGCGTCTGCGCGGCGTCCTCGGGCGTCAGGCCGGTGAGGCCGTCGGGTACGGACTCGTGGCGCAAACCTTGGGACACGATGAGAGCGATGACCGCGCCCGGATCCACATCCATCCGGGCGGGGGGACTGGCGCTGACTACCTCCCCCTCGGGGGCGGTGTCGCTCCAGTCGCGGCTGACCTCAGCGCGCAGGCCCCGGCCTTCGATGGCGGTGACCGCGTCCGTCTCTGCCATACCCACCACGTCCGGTGCCTCGATCGACGCGCCTGGGCCGTAGGCCTGATACCAGTAAAACCCGGCCGCTGTGGCTCCGATCGCCACGATGAGGACGATGCTGGCCGTCAGGAGCGCGATCCGTCTGGCCTTGCGCCGGGCAGCGAGCGGGCGCCGCCTGTGGGCCGAGGTGCGCGATACCGGTGGCTGGCGGGGCCCGCCATCGTCGGCGGGTGCGGCTGGCGGCACCCGTCCCAGCAGCTGCGTACCCGTCGAGTTGACGGAGTGCGCGCGTTCGCTCGTGGATACGCGCCGCGCCGCATAGCTGGGGGGGCTCGCGGCGGGCGGCAGCCCGCGGACCGTTGGGGGAACACTCGGGACCGGTAGTGCCAGCTCGGGCGCGGGCCCATCAGGCTCCGACGATGACGGACGCACGGCGACAGTCGGCGAATCAGGGGGAGCTGGCGTGCGATCGGCGAGGTCGGGAGCCAGGTGCTCGCGGACCTCGCGGATCAGGCGAAGCGCTTCGCCGCCATCGGCGGGGCGGGCGTCCGGATCCTTCGCGGTGAGCCGGGCCACCAGGGTGTCCACGGCCGGTGGGAGCCACGGCACGCGCCGGGATGGGACCGACACGGACGAGTTGACGTGCTGGAAGGCAATCTGGATCGGGGTGTCGCCGGTGAACGGCTGAACGCCCGTGAGCAACTCGTACAACATGACTCCGGCGGCATAGACATCGGCGCGGGCATCGGCCACACCACGGTCTACGAGTTCGGGGGCAAGGTAGGCGACCGTTCCCAACACCACACCCGACGAGGCCGCCGTGACTTCTGTCACGGCGCGCGCTAGGCCAAAATCGGCGACCTTGACGCCCGAATCGGAGCTGATGAGGACGTTCTCGGGCTTGACATCCCGGTGAACAATGCCGGCGCGATGCGCTGTGCCGAGGGCGTCGAACACGCTGGCGATGAGATCCAGGGCCTTGCCAAGCGGCGGGACGCCGCGCGTGGCAACGATCGTCCGCAGCGTGGGGCCGGGGATGTACTCCATG
>JAISBQ010000291.1 GCA_031266115.1 Bifidobacteriaceae bacterium | reverse complement strand
ACCTCGAAGCCACCCCCGATCTTGCGGAAGTAGTTGAGGAACGTCATCATGTCGGCCTGGCGGGCGCCGACCACGGTGATCGTGCCGCCTGTGGCGAGGGCTGCTGCGGCCCAACTCGCCGCCTCGATGCGGTCAGGCATCGCCGTGTGGGTGAACCCATTGAGGCGGGCCACACCTTCGACTCGGATCACCCTGTCGGTCTCGGTGGAAATGATGGCGCCCATCTTCTGCAACACGGCGACCAGGTCCATGATCTCCGGTTCGACGGCCGCTCCCCGCAGTTCGGTGATCCCCTCGGCGAGTACCGCCGTCAGGAGCGTCTGCTCGGTGGCCCCCACCGACGGATACTCAAGGTCGATCTGCGTCCCGGTCAGCCCGTGCGGCGCGCTCAGGGTGACGCCGTCGGAGTCTTTGGACACCTGGGCACCGAACTGCCGCAAGATGTCGAGATGGTAGTTGATGGGCCGCCCGCCGATGGCGCACCCTCCCAGGTTGGGGATGAGCGCCTCTCCCAGACGGTGGAGCAACGGTCCGCACAAGAGGATCGGGATGCGCGACGATCCGGCATGAAGGGAGATGTCCGCGACTTTGGCGGTGTCGACATTGGCCGGATCCATGCGAATCCGGCCGTCGCGGTCATCCCAGTCCACGTCGACGCCGTGGATGCGCAGGAGGCCGGAGACCACCTCGACATCGCGAATAGCCGGCACATTGCTCAGGACGCTGGGGGTCTGGCCGAGCAGCGAGGCGACCATCGCCTTGGAGGCGAGGTTCTTAGCACCCCGCACCGCGACGCCACCGGCCAACGGCCGGCCGCCTTCCACCCGCATCACGCCTGAGTCCATCGACCTCTCCTCCACGAACCCTGGCCACGCCAGGCCGGTCCAGCATAATGCCGGGTCAGCCGTCTTCGGTGCGACGCAACACCTCGGTCAGGCGATTGGCCGCCGCCACGACGGCGGCGGCGTGGATGCGGCCCGGCTGCTTCGTGATTCGTTCGATGGGTCCAGAGATGGACACGGCTGCGACGACCCGCCCACCGGGCCCTCGCACGGGTGCGGACACCGATGCGGCCCCGGCCTCACGCTCCGAGACGGACTGCGACCAGCCATGGCGGCGCACAGCTGCCAGTTGGGTCGCCGTGAACTTGGCGCCCTGCAGCCCCCGGTGCAGCCTGTCGGGCTCCTCCCAGGCCAGCAGCACCTGGGCGGCCGATCCGGCGAGCATCGACAACACCGCACCCACCGGGATGGAATCCCGCAACCCCATTGGCCGCTCCGCGGCGGCCACGCAGATGCGCTGGTCGCCCTGGCGGCGAAAGAGCTGCGCCGATTCCCCCGAATGGTCTCTCAGTGCGGCCAGCACCGGCCCGGCGGCAACCAGCAGCCGGTCCTCTCCCGCGGCGGTCGACAGCTCCGACAGCCGAGGCCCCAAGACGAAGCGTCCCTGCAGATCTCGGGCCACGAGGCGGTGGTGTTCGAGAGCCACGGCGAGGCGGTGGGCGGTGGGCCGCGCCAAACCCGTCGCCGCGACCAACTGGGCCAGGGTGGCGGGCCCCGATTCGAGCGCTCCCAGGACCGAAGCCGCCTTGTCGAGCACTCCTACTCCGCTAGCATTGTCCATGTCCCGATACTGCCATTCCACAGTATGAGACTCAAGTCGCGGCCGGACTGTCCCACGGGCGGCGTCCCGGTCTGGGCACGCAGGCAAGGAGAGGCCAGGGCATGGGCAAGACAATGTCGCAGAAGGTGTGGGAACACCACGTGGTGCGCCGCGGCGAGGGCGGGGCTCCCGACCTCATCTACATCGACCTCCACATGGTTCATGAGGTCACCAGTCCCCAGGCGTTCGAGGGCCTGCGCCTCGCCGGACGCCGCGTCCGCCGCCCCGATCTGACGATCGCCACCGAGGACCACAACACCCCCACCCTCGACATCGACCTGCCCATCGCCGATCCGACCAGCCGCACCCAAATCGAGACCTTGCGACGCAATGCCACGCAGTTCGGCGTGAGGTTGCACAGTCTTGGGGACGCGGATCAAGGCATCGTTCACGTGGTCGGTCCACAGCTGGGGCTCACGATGCCGGGGCTCACCGTGGTCTGCGGCGATTCTCATACCTCGACACACGGGGCCTTCGGAGCGCTCGCGTTCGGGATCGGCACGTCAGAGGTGGAACACGTCCTTGCCACCCAGACCCTCCCCCTTGTCCCCTTCAAGACGATGGCGGTCACCGTCAACGGCCACGCGGGCGACGGGGTGAGCGCGAAAGACATCATCTTGGCCGTCATCGCCCGCATCGGCACCGGCGGTGGCCAGGGTCACGTCATCGAGTACCGGGGCGAGGCTATCCGCGCCTTGTCGATGGAATCCCGCATGACCGTCTGCAACATGGCGATCGAGGCCGGGGCGCGTGCCGGCATGGTGGCGCCGGACGACACGACCTTCGCCTACGTCGAGGGCCGTCCCCACGCCCCGACCGGCGCGGATTGGGATGCCGCGCTTGCCTATTGGAAGACCCTGCCGTCGGATCCTGACGCCGCCTTCGACGCCGAGGTTGTACTTGACGCCGGGTCGCTCGAGCCGTTCGTCACGTGGGGAACCAACCCTGGCCAGGGGTTGCCGCTGTCTGGAACCGTCCCGTCCCCCGAGGACTACACCGACGAGGAAGACAGGTTGGCGTGCACACGCGCCCTGGACTACATGGGGCTCACCCCCGGGACCGCGCTGCGGGATGTCGCCGTGGACACGGTGTTCATCGGATCATGCACCAACGGCCGCATTGAGGACTTGCGGGCGGCGGCGCAGGTGGTGGCCGGACGCCGCAAGGCCGATGGCGTTCGCGTCCTTGTGGTGCCGGGTTCGGCTCGCGTGCGCCTCCAGGCAGAGCGCGAGGGCCTTGATCGGGTATTCACGGCGTTTGGCGCCGAATGGCGTAACGCCGGATGTTCGATGTGCCTGGGGATGAACCCGGACCAGTTGGCTCCCGGCGAGCGCGCAGCATCGACATCGAACCGCAACTTCGAGGGACGCCAAGGCAAGGGCGGACGCACACATCTCGTCTCGCCGTTGGTTGCGGCCGCCACCGCGATCCGGGGGACGCTGTCCAGCGTCGTCGATCTGGACCGGGCGGCGTAAGAGACTAGGGAGCGGGCACCATGGAAGCGTTCACCCAGCACACCGGCGTCGGATTGCCGCTGCGACGCAGCAATGTCGACACCGATCAGATCATTCCGGCGGTCTATCTCAAGCGGGTGAGCCGGACGGGGTTCGCCGATGCCCTGTTCGCGGCGTGGCGGGGCGATCCGGGGTTTGTGCTCAACCGACCCGAGTACGCGGCAGCGAGCGTCCTGGTGGCGGGTCCGGACTTCGGTACCGGTTCCTCTCGCGAACACGCCGTGTGGGCGCTTCGAGACTACGGATTTCGGGCAGTCCTGTCTGCGAGGTTCGCGGACATCTTCCGCGGCAACGCTGGGAAGCAGGGACTGCTCGCCGCCGAGGTGGCGCAGGACGACATTGAGGTGATCTGGAAGGTCCTGGAGGCCGAGCCGGGGATCGAGGTGGCGGTGGACCTCGCCGAACGCCAGGTCCGGTGCGCCGACATCGTCGCGTCGTTCACGATCGACGATTACACGCGATGGCGCCTCATGGAGGGCTTGGACGATATTGGACTGACGCTGCGCCATCGCGAGGACATCGCGGCCTTTGAGGCGAGGCGTGAGGCTTGGCGCCCCACCACCCTTCCGGCCAAGCATCTGCCCTCAGTGCCCATCGCGCCGGCCCGACCCGTCGGTTGACGGTCCCGGAGCCTGTGCCAGGGGCGTTCGCCATGCGGCGGGTGCGCCAGGTCCCACGGTGGATTGACGAGCCACCAAGGTGGCCGGATACAGGATGCGGCCGCGCTCATCCGGAGCACCCTCCTTGGCCATTGCCACCGCACGGCCCGCGACCTCGTCTAACGGCTGAATCACCGTGGTGAGCGGCGGGTGGCAGACCATCGACATCACCGTGTTGTCGAACCCCGTGACCGCAATCTGGTCCGGGACGGCGATTCCCTGGGCATGCAGGTGACTCAGTACGCCCACGGCGATCGCATCGTTGCAACAGGCGATGGCATCCACGTCCCCGCACCGGGCAAGGACTCTGGCAGCGCCACCGGCGCCACCCTCTCGGGTGGACGGCGCCACGCAATAGTTGGTTGCCAGGTCGCGGGCGCCCGCCCATTCCCGGAACGCGGCGAGTCTCTCGGCGGCCGTGGATTCTCCAGTATCCGCGCCGATGTAGGCGATGTGGCGCCGGCCGGTCGCCTCGAGGTGGTCTAAGACCGCCGTCATCGCGCCGTCTTGATCCACCCCGACGTAGGGCAAAGCGCGGCTGGCGTAACGGTCGCACTGGATCACCGGCACCACCTCGGCGGCCGCGGTGATGATCGGCCGGCTCTTGGTGCGGTGCAACGGCGAGACGACGATGGCGTCCACACGCCGCCCGAGCAGCACGTCCATATTCTCCTGCTCCACGTCCACCGAATCGAGGGAATCGGCCAGGAGCATGGACCACCCGAAGCTTTTCGCCGCGACTTCGACCGCCTGGACCAGCGCCGGAAAGAACGGATTGTTGATATTCGGGACCACCAACCCCAGGCTGAGCGTGGTCTGAGAACGCAGCGCCCGGCCGATGTGGTCGGAGCGATAGCGCAGCGACGTGGCGGCGGTCTTGACGCGGGAGGTGGTTTCGGCGCTGATCAGCGGGCTATCGCGCAGGGCACGGGAGACGGTGGCAGGCGAGACCCCGGCGAGGAGCGCGACATCGCGCAGAGTGGGACGCGGCTTGGGCACTTGCGCACACTATCCTTTGGAGCCACCGCCGCCCGTCAGGCTGGCTGGTATTCCAGGGTGTCCGATCGTTGAACTCAGGAAGCGCTCAGGATGTCGACCACGAAGATCAGCGTCGAATTGGGCGGAATGGTGCCCATATCGGCTTCCCCATACCCGAGTTCCGGCGGAATGATCAGCATCACCTGACTGCGCACCGTCTGGCCTACGAGGCCCTGGACCCAGCCCTCGATCAACTCGCCCGAGGCCAGGCGAGCGTCCAACGGCACGCCCCCCCGGCTCCACGAGGAGTCGAATTCGGTGCCGTCCCACAGCCAGCCGGCGTACTGGACGGAGACCTCAGCGCCTTCGCCCACCTCCGCGCCGTCACCCTTGATCAGGGTCTGCACCGTCAGCTCGGCGGGCGGTTCGGCGCCAGTGGGCACCTCGATCGACGGAGTGCCGTCTTCGGCCAGCGTCACCACAGGCAGGCCGGCCGCCGGGGCGACAGCCTCTCCCGTGGCGCGTGCGATGCCCCCGGCATCGGTGCCGGGTTCGGCGTCGGCAGAGGCAACGTCCTGCGCGGGCGTCTCCGCCTCCGACTCGCCGGCGGGGCTACCTCCCGAGGAGCACGATGCGGTCAGGACAAGGGCGGCAATCAGCGGCACGGCGCGCCAGACATGTGACATTGGGTGAAAACCTCTCCATGGACGATGACGAACAACGGTTGGCAATGACGTGACGCCCCAACGCATGGCTGGGGCGGCGATGGTAGCCCCGACCGGGTTCGAACCGGCGCTACCGCCTTGAGAGGGCGGCGTGCTAGACCACTACACAACGGGGCCGTGCGGCACATGCCGCTGGGGTACCAGGACTCGAACCTAGACTAACGGAACCAGAATCCGTCGTGCTGCCAATTACACCATACCCCACCGGGTATTTCGCCGAAGCCGACTCCGCCACGGGAGCACAACAGACCACGACACGTACCGACGGGCGATGCTACCCGAGCCCGTGGCCCAGGCCAAATGCCCGACCACGTCCCGCCATCCCCACCCCTCCCCGAATCCAGCCGGAGTGCAGCAGTCAGGATGCCGCAAGATGGGTGGCCAGGGCGTCGATTCGGGCGAGGCACGAATCGCGGCCAAGGATCGCCATCGCCTCGAACAGCGGTGGGCTGACCCGGCGGCCGGTGATAGCGACCCGGATCGCGGTGAAGGCCACCCGCGGCCGCAAGGCCAATCCATCGACAACGGCCGCCCGCAGGACCGCCTGGAGATCTTCCACCACCAACCCACCGGGCTCGGCCGTCAGAACATCGCGCGCCGCCGCGAGCACCCCCGGTGCGTCGGCGTTCAACGCCGCGAGGGATTCGGCCTCATAAGCCACGTCGCCGTCGCGGGCGAAGAGGAACCCCAGCGAGGACACCACATCAGTCAACACGGTGGTGCGCTCACGCACCAATGGCGCCGCCGCGGTCACGATGCGGCGCTCGGAGGGGGCGAGGGCCGCCATCGTCGGTGCGCTGAGAAAGCCTGCCCCGTGTAAGACCGGCACGATCCGCTCGGCAAAGTCGCCTGAGTCCAGCAGGCGGATGTGTGAAGCGTTGATGGCCCTCGCCTTCGCCGCATCGAAACGCGCGGGATTCGGGCTGACCTGCGAGATGTCAAAGCTCTGCGCCAACTCCCCCATCGTGAAGACATCGCGATCCGGTCCGATCGCCCACCCCAGCAACGCCAGGTAGTTGTCCAGGCCCTCAGGAATGAACCCGTGATCGCGCAGCAAGAACAGGTTGGATTCGGGATCGCGCTTGGACAGTTTGCGATTTCCAGCGCCCATGACGTAGGGCAGATGCCCAAACCGTGGCACGGCATCGGCCAGACCGAGGTGCACCAACGCCCGGTACAACGCGATCTGACGCGGCGTCGAGGACAGGAGGTCCTCCCCGCGCAGCACATGCGTCATCCGCATGAGCGCGTCATCCACGGGGTTGACCAGCGTGTACAGCGGGTGCCCCGACGCCCGGACTATCACATAGTCAGGCACCGAACCCGCCCGGAACACGACCTTCCCGCGAATCAGATCGGTGAACTCGATGTCCTCGTCCGGCATGCGCAACCGCACCACGGGTTCACGGCCATCGGCGCGCAGCGCAGCCCGTTGGGCTGGCGTCAGATCGCGGTCATAGCCGTCATATCCGGTCTTGGGATCCCGTCCAGCGGCCACGTGACGGGCTTCCACCTCCTCCGGCGTGGAGTACGACTCATAGGCGAACCCCGCGTCCACCAACCGGCGCGTGACATCGGCGTAGATGTCCATGCGCTCGGACTGTCGGTAGGGACCGTACGGGCCACCCTTTCCCACACCCTCGTCCCAGTCCAGACCCAGCCAGTCCATCGCCTCGACGAGCTGACGGAAGGACTCCTCGGAATCGCGAGCCGGGTCGGTGTCCTCGATCCGCAGCACGAACGTGCCGCCCGTGTGACGCGCATAGGCCCAGTTGAACAACGCCGTC
This sequence comes from Bifidobacteriaceae bacterium, assembly GCA_031266115.1. Classification (GTDB taxonomy): domain Bacteria; phylum Actinomycetota; class Actinomycetes; order Actinomycetales; family WQXJ01; genus JAIRRT01. The sequence continues at coordinate 570 of JAISBQ010000291.1, read as the reverse complement.
CGGATCAGACCCACGTGGGGGGTTCCCGTGGGTGAGGGACAAAACCGCACCCTGACTCCACGTGGCGCCTGCTCGCTCCCCCCCGGCGCCGGTTTCACGGCGAAATCGGTGGACGTAAAGCCGTCATCTGGCGTGGACGGGCGGGCCGGAGGTATCGCAGTCACGGTCCCCAAGCCTACGGCCGAGCCCGTCGGCTCCTACCGGCGCACCACGGGGTTGCTCAACGTTCCGATGCCACCCACCTCACAGGTGACGCGGTTCCCCGGTTCGAGCGGACCCACACCTGCCGGGGTTCCAGTGAGGATGACATCGCCGGGTAGCAGGGTAAACACCGAGGAGATGTACTCGATCAGCCCCGCCACGCCGACGGCCATGTCGGCCGTATTGCCGTCCTGGCGCAGCTCGCCGTCCACCCAGGCGCGGACCGGCGCCGTGGCTGTATCGAGGTCGGTCTCGATCCATGGCCCCAGAGGGCAGGACGTGTCGAACCCCTTGGCGCGGCTCCACTGCCCGTCGGCGACCTGGAGGTCGCGCGCGCTGACGTCGTTGGCGACGGTGTAGCCGTAGACG
>JAISBQ010000285.1 GCA_031266115.1 Bifidobacteriaceae bacterium | reverse complement strand
TCAACCATGGCGCGCAAGGGCCCGACCAGGACGTGATCGTCGTTGACGGCGTGAACGCCCGAGGCACCAATCACTGCCGCGCCGCCATCGTCCGCGGGTCTCCTACCGGGCCAAGTCCTCCACCTGGGCGAGGGCCACGTCATAGGAACGCGGCAGGGACTCGACCCAGACGTGGATCGGGTGTCGGGCCGCGCCCGCCCGCTGGACCGGTGTCAACGCTGCCTCAATGCGGCGCTTGGTGTAGCGCAAGGTGCGGCCCAAATGCTGTCCGCGTTCCACCACCACAAGGGCAGCGCCCGAGCAGGAGCCGAGTGATACGAGGGTTTCGCCAGTAGTGAACACTGCACTCAATACGGAGCCGAGCAGGCTGCCGCGCTCCAATCGGAGCCACGGATCGGTGCATGTGACGGCGGTCTCAGCGACCAACAGGCAATGAGTATCGCTGGCGTTGGAGCCATCCGCGCCGGCGCGCGCGTAGATTTCTCGAAGCCGAACGGCCAGGTATGGCAGCGTCGCCAAATTGGTGGTCGGATCCAGCATCGACATCGGATTGGCGACCACGAGGCTGCCGTCTTGCCAGCCACGGGCCACCGCTTCGGCGCATTGCCAGGGGTCGAGGCGCACGCCACTGATTTCCGTGAGACATCGCACGTCAGCGAGGGTTTCTGCCAGCCCTACACCGTTGTAGGCTCGGGCGCGTCCGAGGGACTCAAGTGCCGATTCGGCGTCGGATCCCGTAGCGACGAACTCGGCAACGGCCTCGACTTCGGGGACGTGCCAATCGCCTGGACGCAGCCATGCGGAACGGACCGAAAGGGAGCGCCATGCTCCCTCCAGTGCTTCGGGATCGTGGAGAATAGGGGATACCCCACGCGTAGTCATGTTGATGAGACCACGGTACCGCGTCACGATGACGCCACTTCCCACTCTCTATCAGTGGCGGACGCGACAGGCGGCCGATGCCGTTGCGCGTCCCCGCGCCGATGTTCCACCATTCTCTGGGGACGCCAGGGCTACCGGAAAGGGCGATCGATGGCGGTGAACGACAGCACCAGTGCGCTGGCTGCTGCGCCCGCGGACCTCGGGATCGCCCCGGCTACCCCTCCGGCGAGTGACGCCGAACTCATCGCTAGTGTGCGTGGGGGCGACAGGGCTGCGTTCGCCGAGCTGTACGCCCGCCACGCCCCGGCCGCCACAGTGGTCGCCCGCCAGTACGCGCCCCGTGTGGCGGACGCCGAGGACATCGTGTCCGAGACCTTCGCCAGGGTGTTTCGGCTGCTGGGTGCGGGCAAGGGCCCAGACTCGTTCTTCCGCGCCTACGTGTTTACGGCCGTGCGCCACCTTGCGGCGTCCTATGGTCAGGCTTCCCAGCGCGTCGAGTTGAGCGACGATGACGCCGTACTCGAAGATGTCGGCAGGGCAGTTCAGGAGGATCCCAGCGAGTCGATTCTCGACCGGCACATCGTTCGGGACGCGTTCGCGTCCCTACCCGAACGCTGGCGGACCGCCCTGTGGTACGCCGAGGTCGAAGGCCTGAGCACTGCCCAGATGGCACCGGCTTTGGGTCTGACCCCCAACGGGGTGGCCGCCCTGCTCTATCGTGCGCGCGAGGGCCTGCGGCAGGCTTACCTGCAGCAACACCTCGCCAAGCCCCTGGACGAGGAGTGTCGCGCCATCGCCGGGAGGCTCGGAGCCTATGCCCGCGGTGCGCTCGGCCAACGCGAACGCAGTCGAGTGGCCGCTCACCTCGTGGGATGCGACCAGTGCCGTGCGGTGGCCGACGAGGCCCAGGATGTCAATCGGGGCTTGCGTGGCGTCATCGCCCCTCTGGTTCTCGGATCCGCCCCCGGGCTGTCGGCGCTGATCAGCGCGATCGGCAACCTGCCCCCCGTCCCGACTGCCCCTCCATCCGTCCCTGTTCCGGCCACTGGACCGGCCCCCATCACCCCCACGCCGGCTCCAGCGCCATCGCCTGCCCCGCTTCCGGTGCCAGGTGCGCCGACCGCAGCCGGCGGTGCGTCCCAGATGGCGGCGGTGGCAGTTCCCGTGGCCACCAAGTCCGGAATCACAGGGACGATGACGATCGCCAGCGCCGCTGTTGTCGCCATCATCGCCGGTGGTGTGGTCCTCGCCAACAGGCCAGACACAGCGCCAAGTCCCACATCCCCACCCGCAGTCGTTTCGCCCACCTCCGCCCCGCCGGCCGCTCTTCCCCTGCGGCCGACCGCGGCGCAAGGTGACATCATGGCGCTGGTATTCAGCGAGGATGGTCCGCTGGACATCGCCGTGGTGGGTGCTCCCCTCCCCGAATGTTCGACTGACGATGCGGCCGGGTGCCCGGCGTCATCGGCGGCCGACATCGTCTTGCCAGGCGACGCGGATGTCCGCTACGCGACGCTGGCGTGGGCGTCTGGCGCCCCGGGCGAGGAATGGTCCGCCGTCACCCTGGTGTCCCCTGACGGCACCGAACACAAGGTTGACGCGCAAGGCGAATTCGAGCTCCTCGTCGGAGTTCAATCCACGGCCGTGGTGACCGACATCGTCGCGGCTAGTGGTGGGGGACAGTGGCGTGTTGACGGGCTGGCCCGTGCTCCG
>JAISBQ010000011.1 GCA_031266115.1 Bifidobacteriaceae bacterium | reverse complement strand
AGGTGCCGTCGCCGCGGTCGGTGACGATGCCGGCGACTCCATCGAGGTCACTCCAGCGCATGCTGGTCAGGGTGGAGGTCAACGCGACGGTCAATCCGGCGCCGTCGGTCCCGAGTTCGCGGCCGTCCTGGTCGCGCAGGGTGATGATGGCGAGGGTGGAGGTCCCAGGGCTCGTGCCGTCTCCAACCAGGACAATCCTGGGGGCCTGGATGACGATCTGGGAGGTGACCGGTGATGGGGGTCTGGGGGTGAAGACCGCGTCACGGTTTGCACCGGTCCCGGCGGGGATGTCCAGGGTGCCTGCTCGTACCGCGATGGTCTTGGTGCCGGGCCTTGTGGAGGTCACCGGGGCCGTGTAGCGGCCGTCGAACGGTGACGAGGCCGGGCCTCGGGCCGTGAACGTGCCGATGGTCACGCCATCGTCCGGGGTGGCCAGCGCCATCAGATCGTCTGCGGCGCCGGGGATGGCGTTGCCCCATGCGTCACGCAGGACGATGTCGATGGTGTGGGCGGCGACGCCATCGGCGACCTTGGTGCCTTGAGAGACGGAGAAGGTGGACGTGCCGGCGTCCGGGGGCCCGGGCTCGAACACCAACGAGAGGTATTCGGCTGGCGCCGATGCTCCGGCGGGTCGGGCTGGCACGGTGATCCACGTGGTGGGGGTGGCCGGGTCCGCGACCCGTGCTGAGACCCGTGCCACGCCGGCCACATCCGAGGCGACCCGCAGGCGGGCAACACCCTCAGTATTGGTGATGGTGGACACGGTGGTGCCGTCCACTGCGGTCCCCACGCCGGTGATCCGGAACTCGACCGTCATCCCGGGGATCGGGTTGTGGGCCGGGGAGGTATCGACCAGCGTGACCCACGCGGTGTGGATACCGTCGGGGTCGGCTCCACCGACCGGGCGGGGGCCGGTGTCGGTTCCGGTCAGTGAGGACAGGTCAAGGTCGGGATCGGGCAGGGCGGTGAACACCACGGTGACCTGCCCAGATTCGGGCAGATGGACGGGCTCGGAGGTACCGGGCAGCCCGATCAACGCGGCATACACCCGATAGGTGCCGGCCACATCCGTGGTGAAGTCGATCGATGCCACACCGCCGCTGCCGGTGCGGGGTTCGAGATAGGTGGCACCGGGCCGCAGATCGATGGTCCGCCCTTCGGTGTCGGTGACCCAGAACCGCACGGTTTGGCCGATCACGGCATTGCCGTTCGCGTCGGCGATGGTAGCCGTGGCGCTGACCGGGCGGGTCACATACTGCTCGGGTGGGGCAGCCTGCAGGTGAGAGTTGCCCGGCGAGGCCTGGTCCGGAGCGAACCGGGTGACCGCGTTACCGGAAGGCACCTGGAGACCGAGGGGAAGGTCGGGCCGTACCGTGGTGATCACGTCCACCGTGAAGGTGCCGGCCACCCGCGAAGTCATCGCCGAGCGATATAGACCGGGCACCGTGGAATCCTCCACGAATTCCCCGAACACCGGCCCCGGCCTATCCGTGGACGGCACCACGAGGGCGGTGGCATCCAGGCCGGCAATCCCGATCCCGGCCGCGTCGGCGAGGAACACCGTCAACGTTTGGGAATCGGTACCGTTGGCGATCTTGGACGCATCGGCGGTCACCGTGAACCACGAACTGGCCGGTGCGACCGGACCGGTCCGGAAGGCCACCGTCACATCACCCGAACCCGCCGGTACCGTGGTGGTGATGCCATCCAGGCCGAGAATGCTCGCGTGAACCACATAGGTCCTCGGCACCCGGGTGGTGAACGACAACTCGGCAATCCCGCGCTCATCGGTGCGGACGATGCCGTTCCACGCCGGATCCGTGATCACCGGAACCGTCGACATCATCACCGTCGCCCCAGCCACCGGATTCTCATCAACATCCACAGCGGTCACGCGGACCGTGTGCTGTTCGGCGACCACCAGCTTGGTTCCGGAGGTCGCGGCTACCAGGGTCGACGTTCCGCCATCAATCGGACCGGCCACGAAGCGGGCCACGGCGTTCGCCGACCCGGCGCTGAGCGCTTGCGCGCCGTCAAGAGCGACACTCACCGGCCGGGTGTCGGCCTTCGTGGACGTGATGACGGCCACGTACAGGCCGGGTGACCTCGCGGGATCGACCTCTGAGAAGGTGCCCACGGTGAACGGGGTCGCCAAGCCGGTGAGCGACGAGGCGAGGCCAGGGACCCCATTGTCGTAGCGATCGCGCAGCGTGGCCGTGACCTCGTGATAGTCGATGCCGGTCGAATTGCCGTTGGCGATCCGTACGCCTTCGGTGACGGCGAAGCTGGAGTTCCCAGCCACCACCGTCCCGGGCGCGAAGCGCACCGAGGATGGCGACGTGGGCGTCGGCGCGATCACTCCGCCGGCGAGGACTTCCAGGTCATAGGTGTCGGCGTCCGTCGAGGTGATGGTCGCCGTGTAATCGCCGGGCGCACCGGTGACGGCGGTGAATCGACTCACGGTCGCCGTGTGGCCGCTCACCCCTGAGCGCGGTGTCAAGCCCACGTCGATCAGATCGGCGGCGTCGGTGACCCCGGCGCCAAAGCTGTCGCGAAGGTGGACGGTCAGTGTGTGGGGGTCGACGCCATCGGCGGTCCGGGCGTCGGTGGTCACCTCGAAGGACGAGGCGGTGGGAACAACGGACGACGGCCGGAAGACCAGGTCGACGAACGCCGGCGACTGGACGGACGTGGACCCCACACGAGCGGTCAACCGGGCCGTGCCCTCAGCCGTGGACGTGATCGTCACCCTGGCGATGCCGTCGCCGTCCACGGCGATGGCCCCGGTGTCCGAGAGCGCGGCGCCGGGAAGCCCGGTCAGTGCGAACTGGACGGTGGTGCCACTCGTGTTCACGGGGTTGCCGAACCTGTCGCGCACGGTGACCTCGGCGCGGTGTGGATCGGCCGGATTGTTGACCGGCTTGTGCCCGGTGGTCGCGGTCAGCGTGGTTGTGCTCCAGTCGATGTCGGTGTGAGCGAACACCACCTGCAGGGCGCCCGAGTCGGTCACCTGCGGTCCACTTCTCGACGCGCCCAGCGCCGCGAACACGGTGTACATGCCGGCTCGCTGGCTCGTAAAGTCAACGGCGGCCCAGCCCTCGTCATCGGTGGTGACGGTCGCCAGCAGGGGCGCCGGCGTGGTGTCCGGCGTGGTCCAGATGGTCACGTCGTGGGTGGGCACGGGATTCCCCTCGGCATCACGGACACGCACCGTGGCTCTATGGGTGTCATCGCCCGCGCGGACGATGCCGGCAGACACGGTCAGCGTGGAGCGTCCCGCATCCGCGTCCCCGGCCGTGAACGCTGCCCAGCGGTTGAGGGTTGTCGGCACGGCGGCATCGTCGAACTCCATGGACACCAGGTGACTTCCGGCCACCCGCGAGGTCACGCGCGAGGAGTAATGGTCCACGGTCCAGACGGGATCGGTAAACGAGAGATTGTCGCCACTGAGGTCGATCCGGCTGGCATCGCCCATCCGGTGGTTGCCGAACCGGTCGGTCACCGTGATGGAGACGGTCTGATAGCTGGTGCCATCGGCCTTGATGCCCGGTTCCTGCGACACCTCATAGTTCACCTGGCTGGCGCCGCCGGCCACGAACACCACGGAGGCATCGTTCGCGATGCCAGTCGCCGCGGTGGGGATGGGCAGGCCCGCTGCCTCGACGCCCACGAGCTTGGTGCCGGCCTTGGTGGACACGATGTCCGCGATGTACGTGGCCTGCTGGAGAGGATCGGGGGAGACCCGCCAATTGATCACCTCGGCGTCAGGCACAGCGGTCCCGTGAAGCTGGCGCGCCGGATCGTCCAGCGCCACCGGCGCGCCGTACGCGTCGCGCAGGCCCACGGTGAGGGTGTGGGACTCGACACCAGCGATCCGCTCGCCCGCCGAGACGGTGTAGTAGGAGTTGCCGGGATCCACGGTGTCGGGCACGAAGGCCAGCGCCAGGCTCGCCGGGACACCCGGGGACGCCAGAATCGGCTGGGCCGTGGCGGCATCGCCGATCTTCGCGGTGACGCGCGCGGTGCCCACCTCGGCATCGGACACGATATGCACGGTGGCCTTGCCGTAGGTATCGGTGACGGTGGTGACCGTCCGGCCGTCCGGCGAGATCACACCCGCGGGCACCACCGTGGCGGCGCGGCCAATCTGCGCCACTGAGACCGTGACGGACTGACCCTCGATGGGGTTGGAGAACCGGTCGCGGACGCTCACCGTGGCGACATGGAACGCGAAGCCATCGGCAATCCGGGATTCGTCCGCAGTGCCGGTCAGCGTCGAGGTGAGGCGATCCGGCTCGGCCGGGGCGAACACGATCGGGGCCGGTGAGCCGGAGATGTCCTCGACCCCATCCAGCATGGCCGACGCGGCAAACCTGCCGGCCAACTCGGAGGTCACGGTCAGCGAGGCAACGCCCGTCGAGCCAGTGGTCACGGTGTTTGCCGGCGCAGTCAGCGCCGGCTCCACGTCCGGATCGGTCTCGAACACGACAGACGCGCCTGCCACCAGGTTGTGACCCACGGTGCAGTCCCGCGCGATGGCGCGCAACTCATACGCGCCGCGACCGGCCACCACGGTGGTTCCATCCCCGGGCGCGGGCCTGGGGAAGACCTCGAACGTCGAGGCTGTCGAGCATGCCGTATCCGAGACGAACACGGCGAGGCGGTTGCGTGCGCCCGCGTTCAGGTCCATCGACGTGCCCTCGGCGTCGGTGGCCGTCGCGGACATCGCGAACGAGCCGGCGGTGGTGGACCGCAACTCGGCGGTGTACACCCCGGGCTGGGGTGAAGTGAACGCGTCCACCGCCACCTGGTGCGGTGTGGCCGAATCCTCGGCCGCAAGACTCAGGTCCCTCACGCCATTGCCGGCTGCATCGCGAACCACGGCCGTCAACGTGTGCGTGTCGACGCCGTCAGCGAGGCGGTTCGGTGGGGCGACCGACACCTCGAACCATGACTGTGTGCGGTCCATGTCACCGGGCACGAAGGTCACCGTGGTGCGGGCCGGGTCCACCGACGGATCGGGCCCGATGGCGCCACCCACGGTGTGAACCACCGAGATCGCGAACGTGGCCGCATAGGTCGAGGTCATCAAGGCCTCGTAGAGGCCCGGCTGGCCGGGGACCGGCGTGGGGTGGACCGGAAGAGTCCACACGGCGTCGTCGGGCCGCGCGGGCGAACCCGGGACCGGCGTGGCGGTCAGGACGAGGTTCGCGGCCTCACCCACCACGGGCTTGCCCTCGTCGTTGGCGAGCACAATCCGCACCCGGTGGGCTTGCACGCCGTCAGCGGTCTTGGTGCCCTCGGACAGCTCGTACCAGGAATCCGGCGACGACATCGAGCTTGACACCCAGTCCCAGGTCAGTTGCGCGGGGGTGGAGGTGGGGGAGTTGTTGGTCACCGCCATGGCTCCCACCTTGGCCGCGACGATGGTGGTGCCGAGTTCCCAATCACCCACGTAGCGGACCTCGGCCACGCCATTCTCGTCGGTGACGGCGGTGGAGGTATAGCCGTCCACCAGCCGGCCGATGGGCGCGCCGCCATCAGGATCGGTGAGCGCAAAGGACACGGTCTTGCCCTCAAGGAGATTCCCGAACCGGTCCTTCGCCGTCACCCGCGCCCAGTGGTAATGCTCCCGGTCAGAGGCGACCGGGCCGGTGCTACCGGTCAGCATCGTGGTGGCCTGGGATGCCTCGCCCGCAATGAACTCGACATCGAGAAGGCCCGAGTTGGACACCGGGACGCCCTCCTCTCCGGCGACCAACAGCAGGGAGGCGTAGACCGTGTAGATGCCTTTCACCTCGGTGCTCAACGTGAACCGGGCCACGCCCTCGTTGTCAGCCTGGACACGAAGGAAGGGCAGGGTGCCGCGATCGGGATTGATCGCGTCGACGGGGGTGGTCTTCAGCTCAACGAACTGGAAGGGCACCGGGTTGTCCAGGGGGTCGCGCACCAGGACCTCGGCGAGGATCTCGCCGCCCACCGGGGCCGTGGGCTCGGTGATGCGCAGCGTCGAATGGGTCGGCGAGGCATCCCCAGCCTTGAACCGGGCGATGTCGCGGCCGGCGGCAGTCACCTCGAGGGGCTCGCCCGCTGCCGAGACCGCGATGGGGAAGGGGCCTGACTTCGTGGAACGCACGTAGGCGACATAGGTGCCCGCTGGGGCGCCGGCCTTGGCGACAAACTGCTGGACACCCGGCTGGGACTCGTCCAGGTCAACGATGTAGGCGCCCACACCGGACACGATGGTCGCGGTCAGCGCGTTCGCCCGGCCGGCGATGCCCACACCCGCGGTGCTGGCCAGCCAGACCTCGATCTCTTGATGGTGGCCCTCGGCGCCATCGGCCACCACGTCTGCCTTCTGGGACACCTCGAAATGGGAACTTGCGGGGTCGATCGGCCCATGAACAAACTCGATCGTGGCCCCGGAGTTCTTGACGGCAATCGGGGTGCCATCGGCGCCCTCAACGGTGGCAGCGACGGCATAGGTGCCCTCGGAATCGGCAGTCACATCGATGGTGGCCTTGCCTTGGGCGTCAGCGAGAACCGTCCAACCGCCGCCGTTCCAGGTGCGCACGCCAGGCACGTCGAAGGTCACGGCGGCGCCGGGAACAGCGTTGCCCTTGATGTCGTAGACCATCACCTCGGCGGTGTGGAACTGGCTCGTGACCAACTTGGTGCCGGCGGTGACGGCCAGCGTCGATTCGCCGGACGCTGGGCCCACGTGGAAACGCGCGACCGCATTGTTGGAGCCATGGCCGATCGGGCCGGCATCCTCACCCCTGAGGTTGACCGAGACCGTGAAACGCCCCGCGACGGCCGAGCGGAGGTGCGCGGTGTAGACACCGGAATCCCCCCCACCATCGAACGCTGAGTCGGTCGCCGGCGGGGCCAACGCGCGAAGGTCATTCGCGCGTCCGGGAATCTCGTTGCCGTGGACATCGCGCAAGATGACATCCACCGCCACGGTGGCAACGTCATCGGCGACCACGGATGTGGGATCCACGGCGAATTCGGACCGGTCCAGATCGACCGGGCCCGGCACCCAGGCGAGAGTGTCGGGGCTGGCGGTGCGCGGGGGAACGGTCCCGTTGACGTGCACCCCCACGGTCATGACATCGGCTGTGGTGGAGGTCAGCAGCGCCGTGTAGACGCCCGGCTGACCTGCCACGGGAGCGAACCCGTCGGGGCCGATCATCGCCGCCCCCTTGGGGCCGGTCACGCTCACGCCGATCGACTCGGCGACCTCAGCGCCGTCCACATCGGCGCCGTTGAGATCCCTCACGTGGACCCAGATCTGATGGGCTGAGCGCGCGGCCGTCATGCCATCGGCGACACGGGTGCCCGTCGAGACCCAATACTCGGAGTTCGCGGCGCTGATCTGGGTGGTGGAGAAGCGTAGAGCCAAGCTTTCCGGGTTCGCAGCCACCGATGATCCAGCCAGAGTGGCACGGAGGGTCGCGGTGCCGGGAGCGCTGGCGCCGACCTCGACGATGGCGTCCCCGTCGTCGCCGGTCCTCACCTCGCCACTGGGCGGGACCATGGCGGCAGCGAGTAGGCCCGACACCGTGAAGGCCACGTCCTGGCCGATCACGGGATTGCCGAAGGCGTCACGCACCGCGATCCTCGCGCGGTGCAGACCCGAATTGACGTACATGGTCTCAGGCGTGTCGCGCGTCAGCGTGGCCGAGGCCGGATCGCCAACCGTGAACGTCACACTGAGCGGGCTGTCGCTCACTGCCTCATCGCCCGCGTCGGGCAGCGTCGCGTTCACCTCGTGGTCACCGACGTGTTGCGAGGTGAACGTAAAGACGGCCTCACCCGGCCGGTCGGGGTCATCGGCGAGTGCGGTTTTCGCGGTCAGGTAGCCGGGCCCACCGCCCAGTACCGGGAAGGTGTCGGGCGACAGGCGCACCGTCACCGACTCGTCGCCCACCAGATTGCCGTAGAAGTCCCGGACCGTCACCGTCGCCGTGATGATCTCCCCAACCACCTGCGAAGTTCGGTCCAGCCTCAGCGTGGACCGCGTGGGATCGGCCTCGCCCGCCACGAACACGGCGCGCCCGGAATTGCCCGTTGCCGGCGACAGGCTTTGCCAGCCGCCACCAGCGGTGCTGACGCGGACCTGAACGGCGTGGGAGCCAGCCCTGGTGGAGGTGATGCACGCCTCGTACCGGCCCGGCGCGGTCGGTCCGGCGAAGGCGCCCACCACGGCCGGCGCGGCGGTCCCCTCGAGGAGACCCGTCGCGACCTCGACCGGGTTGTCGAAGGCGTCGACCAAGGTCACCGAGACGGTTTGGCACGCCTCGCCATCGGCCGCCACGTTCGGGGTATCGGTGACCGCGAACGTGGACTTGCTCGGCGAGACCGATCCGGCGATGAACTCCGCGCGGTCCGCGGGAATGCCGCCGGACGGAAGCGGCATGATCGTGGCGCCGCCATACGTGACGGTGACGATGCCGCGTCCGGCGTTGGGGGATGTCGCCGGGGCCCAATAGGTGGCGCCGGTCGGATCCGTCGTGTCCTGGGTCCACCCCCCAACCGCGCCGTCCGCCTTACCGGGGATGGTGACCTTGCCACCCAACAGGTCCGGATCGACGGCGGCTGGGTTGCCCCGGGAATCGGCAAGGATCGCGACCACGCGGTGCGCATCCACGCCAGCCGTGGGCAGCGGGTCGGCGTGCCGGGTGACCACCTCGAACCCAGAGTTGTTGGGGTCCACCGATGCCGGAACGAACCTGAGCAGCACACGCTGAGGTGCACCGGAGCCGGGTTCGACCAACTGGGTCTCGCCACCGCCGGTGGTATGACGCACGAAGGCATACACCGGCGACGCCACGACAGCCGTGGTGGACCGGATGTAGACGGTCGCGCGGCCGTCCGGACCGGTCACCGCGGTGGCATCTTCGCCAGGCGCCTGGCCGGTCGCGAACACGGGAGCAGATAGGTCGAACCGGACCGTGCGGCCCGGGACCGGGTTGGTGTTGGTGTCCACCACGGTGACCGTCACCGCGTGGGAGGCGTCGCCATCGGCGAGGCGGGGATCGTCATCGTCCACGCTCAACCTCGACAACACCGCCGATGGCGCACCGGGGCTGAACACGATGGTCGGTGAGTTCGCGGCCCCCCTGGCGCCCTGGTCGCTGCCAAAGGTGGCCACGAGGCGGAAGGCGCCCGATTTCACGCTGGTGGCGCTGAACGCGGCCGTGCCCTGTGCCCCGGTGACCGCCTGCCCGGCGGGAGTGAGGGTGGCGGCACCGGGGCCATCCACGGCGTCTGCGGTCAGCAGCACATCAGCCTCGGGGACCGGGTTGCCCATGCACCGGGCATCGGCGGCGTTCCATACGCCATCCGTCACGGCGACCACCACGGCGAACGCCCCGGTTCCCGCGGTGACAGGCCCGTCGGGCTGCGCGGTGATCCACGCGCAGGAGGCGACACCCGCGACGAACACCGCGTCAGCGTTGGCGAGACCGCCATCGCCCACGGGCACCTCCTCGACCGGATCCGACGGCGTGAGGCGGTAGTCCACGGCGATCCGGTGACTGCCGGCGATGGCGGATGTCACGTCCGCCGCATACTCGTAACCGGCTGGAGCGTCCGCGGCCAGCGAGAACCGTCCAACAGCGGCCTGGCCGCCCGGCGCCCTCCCGGTCAGCCGCTCAGCCACCGCCGGATCGGCCACCACGTTGCCCTGAGCGTCTTCGAGGTGGACGTACACCTGCTGAGCACCCGTCAGGACGGGCTGCTTGACGAACGTCGAGACCGCGAAGGCCGCCGACCCTTCGGCGATGACCGGGGGACCCGGCGTGAACTCGACCTGATCGGCTCCGGCCGCGGCGATGGGCTGGCCCGACGCGGCCGGCGGACGGGTCCACGCGACGCTCAGGTCCTTGACGCCGGCCGCCGTGGAGGTGATGGTCGCGGTGTACTCGCCCGGCACAGCGGGATCGGCGGTGAACGCGGTGACCGCGGCGTCGCCGCCGCCCGATCGGCCAGTCGCCTCACCGGCGAGGAAGGCCTCCTGGTCCACCATGAGGGTGCCCGCGCATGTCGCCAGACGCACGCGTAGGGTGAAGGAGCCCGTCACCACGGGCACGGGACCGGCCGGGGTGACCGTATAGAACGCCACTGCCGGGTCTGGGCACGGAGCATCGACATAGTCGAAGTCGAGAGTCAAGGCTGCTGGGGCGGCGCCATCGTCGGCGAGGATGGGTGCGCCATCGGCCGTGGCCTTCACGGTGGCGCTCGCGATCACGGGTGAGGTCAACTCGATGGTGAACTGGCCGTCCTCATCGGTGATCGAGGAGCGGGCCTCGGAACTGCCGGTTCCGGGACGGGCCGGATCGGCCGCGACAATCACGGCCGGCTGCACGTCGAACGTCACCGGAATGTTCGGGACCGGGTTGGAGTGGGCATCCAGGAGCGTCACTGTGGCGCGGTGGACGCCGATGCCACCGGGAGCCAGAACCTGTCCGGCCGTGTCGGAGGTCAGCGTCGCGCTGGTGGGCGTGCCGGCGGTGAACACGATGGTGTCGCCGGACCCCGCGTTGGTCAGCGTTGCCTCGCTGCCCCACGCGCCGCTCACCTGGTAGACGCCGGACTTGGTGGAGACGATCGCGGCACGGTATGTACCTGGCGTTGTCGTCTCGGTGACGGTGACCTGCGGGAATACGGGCTCCAACGCGACGTCGATCTGATCGGCGACACCAGTGACGCCGTTGCCGGCCACATCGAGCAGGACGACCTCGACGAGGTGCTCAGCGACGCCGTCGGCAGGCTTCGCCGACGTGGTGAGGACCTCGAATGTCGCCGTTCCGATGCCGGCGAACGGAGGCACAGGGGTGAGGAGGGTCTCCTGCGGGGATGTCACAGCGACTCCCTTCGGGTCCGTACCGCCGGCCTCCACCGTGACGCGTGCCTCCTCGTCCGCGATCATGGCCGCCGTGACCGCGACAGTGGCCGTCACGGTCACCCCCTCGCCAGGAGTCAGGCGGCCGGGTCGGGCCGGATCGGGCCAAGCGACGGCGGCGACGGCGTCGAGATTGCCGAGCACATCGCTCAACGTCACGCTGTCGATGACCACATTGCCCGGGTTCTCGATCCGGAACGTGTACTCGATCGGGTCGCCCACCTGGATGGGGTTGTGGAAGGCCGACGTGTCGGCTTCGGCGCTCACCGTCAGCGCTGGTGCTTCCACGCCGCGGTCGATGCTCGCCACGGCACACTGACCGGCGGCCTGCCAGGACGCGTCACAGGTGGGAGGGGTGGTGCCAGAGTCATCGGGTGCGGCCCACGCGGTCGCGCCGAGGGAAGCGTCCTGAACGTCCCCCACACGAACCGTGAGAGTGATCGTGGCGGTGTCCCCAACGCCCAGGGGATGGCTCCAGGTCGCGAGGTTCGACGATGGGTCGATGGCGGCGGCCCCGAGGTCAGCGTCGATGTCGTCGCGGTATTCGGCGCCGGCCATCAGATCGGCGAGGTCGGCCATCACCACCGCCGGGGACGCCGAGGTGAAGGCCGCAGTTCCGGTGTTCTCCGCCGTCAGCGTGTAGGTGAGGACGTCGCCTTCGATGGGATCGGCAGGGCCATCGAGCCTCGCGGACACCCGCAGCCTCGCCAATGCGGCAGCGACACTGGCGCAGGCCTCCCCGGTGATCTCATCCTTGCCGTCCACCGGCGCACGGCACGATGGCGGTGTGAGCGACGTGGGATCGGCCGGTGCCCACGCCACGTTCGTCAAGGCGGTATCACCGTTCGGTCCGATCGTCGAGGTATAGGTGAGGTCGATCGACTCCCCCGAGGCGAGCGGGCCGGTCCAGGTCAGAGCGGACCCGTCCAGCGCAACGGCGCCGACACTCGCGGGAGCCGTGGTGGCGTCGCCCTGGTAGGGGGCGTCATCGTCCACGTTGTCGAGGTTGTCGGCAAGCACGGCCGGGGCGTCGGGTGTGAAGTCGCCCGGTCCGGCGTTGGTGGCCGTCACCGTGTAGGTGACCGGATCGCCCACGCGCGGATCGGTCGTCAGATCGGAAGCCTTGGTCACCGTGAGGCGAGGCAGATCGAAGCTGACGGCGCGGCACGCCACCCCCTCGGCCGTCCACACCTCGGCGGCGTCGATCTCGCAGGCCGGGGCCAGCAGTGTCGATGGGTTGTCCAGCCACGCGACGGCGCGGACCTGGCCATCGCCGTCGGGCTCGGTGGAGACCGGCTTGATGGCAGCCGAATAGGTCAATTCGGTGCTGTCGCCCGGATCGGGAGGAACGAAGGTCCAGGCGATCCGGTTGGTGTCCGGGTCGAACGTGCAGGCGAGGCCCGCAAAGCCGGAGCAGGCGTCATCGCCATAGGCGGCGTCGTCGACCACCCCGGTCAGGTCTGCGAACACGGTGACTGTAGCGCCGGCCGGCGGGAAACCCTGTCCGATGTTGGTGGCCACGATGCGGAAGGCGGCCGAGTCGCCGGCGCGCAAGTCCTGCGTACCCGTGGTGGTCTGCTCGATGTGCATGGCGGGCAAGCCGATGTGGACAGCGTGGTCCTCGACCTCGCCATCGAAGGTGAATCCGGTCGCGAGTTCGGCGTCGGCAGGGCTGGCCGCGATGCGCAGCCGGGCGTAGCTCACGGTGGCGCCGAGGGCATCGCGGGCGTCCTGCGGGATATTCCATCCCAAGTCGATATCGGTGGGTGACCCGGCGTTGGCGGGGCACCGCACGGCGCCCGGTACCACCGGCGAGCCAGCGGTGGCGGGGGGTCCGGACATCTCGCCCGAATCGAAGGTGCCGTTGCTGTTCCAGTCGATCCATCCGGCCACATAGCCGGGCCCCGTGCAGTCGATGTCCTCGATCGCGACCTGACCGCCGATGAAACCGCCGATCAGCCCGGGGAAGTTGGCGTCCTCGTCGTCGGTGCCGCCCAGATCGTCCGCGTCCGCGCCGTCGGAATAGGTGTACGCCGAATCGCCGTCCACGGTGGCGCCGAGTCGGGGGCTGGGCTGCTCAGGCGCCGCGAGCGTGAAGCCGGCATCCATGACATTCGTCGTCCCCACCTGGAGAGCTCCACCATTCCACGACGGCTGGTACAGGGCGCCGGCCTCGTTGTAGCTTGCCGGCGCGTCACCCACATCCATGCCCGTGACGACGCCCAGAGCGATCGCCGACACGCCGCCGCCCTTGACGGTGATCTCGGCACTGGTTGCCCCCTCCATGAACGCCACCGCCGTCGGTCCGCCAGCCGGCGAGAGGCACTCGTTGCCGTTCGGCCGAAGCTTCAGCGTGTTATCGGAGGCGAGCACGGCCTCGGTCGCGGTGGGACACGCGGCGAACGTGTCGAGAATGCGCCACGTGGCCCCGGTGCCGTCGGGCTTGGCCTGCACAAATTCATCGGTGGACTTGCTCGAGGACTCCGCGTCGGCGACGACCAAGCCATCGATGGCGGCCGGGACATCGCCAAACGAGGCGGAACACGAGAAGGTGAACGTGACCGCGGCGCCCCTGGTCACGTTGGCTAACCCGCTGACCAGCGTGTTGTCGTCACCCATGCCGCCGACGTTGTACAGATTGTCCAATCCGTCGCCAATCCAGGTACCGGGACGATACGCCTTGACCTTTTCCGTCCCCTGGGTTGCGGGCTTTTGAGTCAGTGTGCACGTGGTGACCAGCGACTTGCCGGCGATGATGCGCGGTGTCGACTTGGTGATGGGCATGGTGAGAACCTCATCGGCCTCGCCCCACTCGAACCAGTCGATGAGATCGGGGAAACGGCCCAGGCCCTCGTCGGCGAAACGGGCGTCGGCGTCAGGCAGAGCCACCGAGTTGATCCCCACGTACGCGAGCACCAGCCCTGCTGCGAGCCCCGCTGAGACGCCCGAACGGAGCCAGCGCCGAGCTTGTGTGGCCAGGCGATACAGCCGATTTTGGACGCACGACGAGGAAGAATGTGGTGTTGGGGACATCGTCAGATCCTT
This sequence comes from Bifidobacteriaceae bacterium, assembly GCA_031266115.1. GTDB lineage: Bacteria > Actinomycetota > Actinomycetes > Actinomycetales > WQXJ01 > JAIRRT01. The sequence goes on along the minus strand of JAISBQ010000011.1, from coordinate 26 downwards.
CGGGAGGGAACTATTGGCGGTCACAG
>JAISBQ010000245.1 GCA_031266115.1 Bifidobacteriaceae bacterium | reverse complement strand
GTGATGGTGATCTGGTCTCTGGTGACGACAGTGCTCATGGACCTAATCCTGCCACGAGACGGGCAGTTGGGCAATCTATCTGCCCGCCGCTCTTCTGTGCTGGCTCGGAAGCATCGGATTCTTGGCGGGCGTTGTCTTCGGGGTGTTGGGGGTCGTGTTGTTTGGCGGGGTTGGCGGCGTTGGGTTTGGTGGAGGTGGGGCCTGGCGGGTCCGGTGACGGGTCCGGTGCGCCAACGGCCGATAGTGCCTGGCGGGGACGAAATGGTGCCCCCTACCCCGGCGGGTTGCCGGCCCGAAGGCGTGTGGTGTTCGGGTGTTGGTTCTTCACCTGATTGGAGGCCGCGGTACCGGTGGTGCCGAGGACTCCAGCCAGAATGCTGGACTCACCCCCCCCCAAACCACCGCGGAAGCGGCGCGAGCGGGGCCCAGCCCAAGTGCCCGCCTCCGAACCCCGGTCTCACCAGATGGCAACTCGCTGGGCGGGCTCCAGCCACAGGGCGTCGCCGGGCTTCACACCGAACGCCTCGTGGAAGGCGTCGAGGTTGCGGACCACCCCGTTGCAGCGGAACTCGCTGGGCGAGTGGGGATCCATCGTCATTCGCATGATCAGTTCGGCGTCACGCACCGCCGAGCGCCACGACGCAGCCCATCCCCAGAAGAAGCGCACGGCCGCGGTGTCCCCATCGATCACGGGTCCGGCCGCTCCGGCCAGCGAGACCGCATACGCGTCCCACGCGATCGCGAGGCCCCCGAGGTCGCCGATGTTCTCCCCGATGGTCAGCGACCCGTTGACGTGGGGGGCGTCCGGAGTCCCGGCCAACTGCTCGGGGGTGTACGCGTCGTATTGGGCGACGAGCGCCGCGGTGCGCCGCTCGAATTCGGCCCTGTCGGCCTCGGTCCACCAGTCCGCGAGGCGTCCGTCCCCGTCGAAACGCGAGCCCTGATCGTCGAACGCGTGCCCGATCTCGTGGCCGATCACCGCTCCGATGCCGCCATAGTTGGCGGCATCGTCGGCGTCGGCCGTGAAGAACGGGGGCTGGAGGATCGCCGCAGGGAAGACGATCTCGTTCATGCCCGGGTTGTAGTAGGCGTTGACGGTTTGAGGCGACATGAACCACTCGGCCTTGTCGACTGGACCGAGTGCCTTGGTCAGTTCCCGGTCCAACTCGAAGGCGGCTACCGCGCGAGCGTTGCCCACGAGGTCGTGCGTGGAGGGGTGCAGACCCGAGAAGTCCCTCCACTTGCTCGGATAGCCGATCTTCAACGTGATGGTGTCGAGCTTCGTCAGCGCCTTCGCTCGAGTGTCGTCACCCATCCACGTCAGGGTCGTGATCGACGCGCGGTAGGCGGCCACGAGGTTGTCCACGATCCGCGTGACCTGCTCCTTGTGTGAGGCGGGGAAGTGCCGAGCCACATAGATGCGCCCCACTGCTTCGCCCATGGCGCCCTCCACCAGCGACACGCCGCGCTTCCACCGCTCGCGGAGTTCCGTGGCCCCGGTGATGGACGGGCCCCAGAACTCGAAGTTCTTCGCGACGACCTCCTCTGCGAGCAGCCCGGCACGCGCCTGAACCACCCGCCACACCGCCCACGTCTTGAGATCGGCGAGAGGTGTGTCCGCCCAGATTCTCGCCATCGCCTCGAAGAAGCTCGGCTGGCGGACGACGACGTTCTCCAACGCCGCGCACGGCGCCCCCATGCCCTCGATCCACGCCCGCCACGCGAAACCGGGGGCGGCCTCGGCGAGTGCCGTCATCGCCATAGGGTTGTGGGTACGCAACTCGTCGCGTGAGGCGACGGCATCCCAGTGGGCTGCCGCCAGGGTCGTCTCCAGGTCGAAGACCGTGCGCGCGGCATGGCTCGCCGGCACCCGAAGGGAGTTGGCGCAGGTCATGGTGAGCATGTCGGCGATGTGGGTGAGATAGGCGGCCCGAGTGTCGGCGAAGGTGTCTTCGCGGTAGTAGGCCTCGTCCGGCAGGCCGATGCCACCCTGGGCGAGGTTGACCGCGTAGCGCGCCGGATTGTCCGGGTCGGTGTCCACCCACATCCCGACCATCCCCCCGACCCCGTCACGCTCCAGGGTGCCCAACGCCCGTGCGAGTTCCTCCCGTGTGGTGGCGGCCTCAATGACCGCAAGGTCCGGCCGGATGGGGTCCGCGCCGGCGGCGTTGACGGCGTCGAGGTCCATGAATGCCGCATACAACGCGCCAATGGAGGCACTGTCCCCGTCCGCTCGGCCTGCCACCGCGTCCTCGGCGGCCGCGGTGAGGATGGCGTGGACGTGACGTTCGGCTTGGTCGAACAGTTCACGGAAGGCCCCGTCGGAGCCGCGGTCCGCCGGAATCTCAAAGGTGTCGAGCCATTGCCCGTTGACGTGCCGATAGAGATCGTCCTGGGGGCGAACCGCCGTGTCCCGTCCGGTCCGAATGATGCCCGAAGAAGTCATGCTGAGGTGTCCTGTCCTGGTGCGTTCTGGTGCCTGTGCCGCGCCGGGCATTGGCCCGTGTCGCGCTGTCCTGCCCAGAGTAGAGGAAGGGCCGGGGTGTAGCTTGGCTGGGCTCCCACCTGCACCTCGTGGCACAAGCCGCGCCGGACGGTACGCCTTCCAACGAAAAAGAGCAACCACCGGCGTCAACCCCGCGTGGAATGGCATCAAACGCGCCTGTTCCACGCAAGGGCGTGGCCGATGGTTGCTCTTAGTCGAACTCAAGCCGAAGCCCGGCAAGGCCCTCGTCTAGCTGACGGTGACAGTCCCACTGCCAATGAGGGGATTCCCGGAGGAGCCCCCGCCAACGTTGATGGCGTAGACATACACCGGAACCGACCCGCGTCGTGAAGTCGTGAGCTGGCCTGAGAACCCGTGCTGGTTGCCGGTTGACGGATAGGCATTCGCGACATCGTTCCTCACTTGGTCCGCCGTGAGAGTATAGCGATCTCCGGATGATGCCGGTGCGCCAAGGTAAACGTGCACAGAAAGTGCCGTACGCGCCATATCAGGATCGATCGTCCATCCGCTCAGGTTGACCTTGCCGGCCCCACCTACCAGACCGTCGACCGCACCAAAGGGCGGGCGCCCCGTCGCGGCAAGAGAGGTGCCGGTGTCGTGCGTTGCCCAATAGATGTGCGTGAAGTACGCCTTGCGAGGGTGGTCAGGGTCAGTGGATTTACCACTGAGGATTCCCCACGCTATGGC
>JAISBQ010000224.1 GCA_031266115.1 Bifidobacteriaceae bacterium | reverse complement strand
GCAAGGGCGACAAGGAGCGGGTGGTGCCTTTTGGTCGCCCAGCGGCCGCAGCTCTCGACGCATGGTTGGTGAGAGGTAGGCCTCAGGTGGCGACGTCATCGTCGGGGAAAGCCCTGTTTCTTGGCATGCGTGGAGGACGGCTCGGGCAGCGCCAGGCGCGCGAGGCGATCCACAACCTCGCGTTGGCCGCACAAGTGCCCGACGTGGCACCCCACGCACTGCGCCACACCGCGGCAACACATCTGTTGGAAGGCGGCGCCGACTTGCGCGCGGTCCAGGAGCTGCTGGGGCATTCATCGTTGGCGACCACCCCGCGCTACACCCATGTGTCATCCGAGCGTCTGCTCGCTGCCTATCGCCAGGCCCACCCACGGGCGTGACCGGACGGGTCCGGGATCGATCGGCCGGGGCACCGGTTCCCTGAGGTCCCGGCGCCCGCCTGCGCAGGGGCGTGGCCCGTGTTCTGGGAACGGCGGCCGTGAGGGATGAGTCTCACGCGAGGGCGGGCGCGATTCCCGTCAGTGCCACTCGGGCGCTCACGGCTACCAGAGTCTCGCGCACGGGCGGGATTCCCCTACTCGAGAAGCACCGCGCGCGGCGCTGGACAGACCAGGAGCGTGGGGTCGAGGTACACGTCGCCGCGACGCACACCCCAGTGGACGGTATCCGGCGCATGGGGCGGCTCGGCTGAGACGACTCCCACTTGCTGGCCAGCAGCGACGAAGGTACCGGGTGCCAGGCATGGGAAGACGGGTTCAAGCGTAGAGCGCAAGTCCCCGTGGTCGATGACGATGAGATGGCGATCGACCACGATTCCTGCAAAGGAGACCACTCCGGCGGCCGGTGCAACGACAGGTGTGCCTGGCGGGGCGTGGAGGTCGACGCCGCGGTGCCCAGCTAGCCACGGTTGCGCCGGGCCGTCGAAGGGACGCACGATCAGCACCGGGGCGCGGAGCGGCCACATGAATCCCGACGACGCACCGTCGCTGGCACCGGCCGGGCACTGGGTGTCGGGCGAGGTTGAGGCGAAGACTCCTGTTGGGAGGACCGCGACCTTGCGCGATCCGGACGTGCGCCGGTCGGGTTTGCGCAGGTCAGCCCGCATGGGAGAAACCTGAGCCGAGGTAGTTCGGACCGTAGTTCGGACCGACGCAGCGAGCGGCTCGCCACGCCCCGGCACGGCGGCCTTTGGCGGGGCCGTCATCAGTGGGTGGACCACGGACGCGCGCAGGGCGACCGCTTCGACGTGCCCACAGACCCCGGTAGCGGCCGCCACGACGGCGGTTAGGCCAACCACAGTGAGCGCGCGCCAACTCATCCGCCGATCATGCCTTGAGCTGCCACCGCCTGGTCAGCCCCGAGCCTTCGGACTGTGGACAACGTCCAACGCACGTCGGGGCATCGGAACACCGGTGGCGAGCGCCCGACACTGGGCCCCACGATCGCCGAGTTGAGCCTTCGAGTCCCCAAACGCCCAGATCTACGGCTCTAATGCTCAACTCGACACCTCCAGGACCCCCGCACGCTGCCGAGTTGAGGGTTCGAGTCCCCGGGAAGCGAGATCCACGACCCAAACCCTTGGGCTCGGCGGTGATGGTGTGTCGTGCGGCGGCGAACCCGACCAGGGAGAGCGGCGTGGATCGTGGATCGCGAACTTATGGTCCCCGTCTTGCGTGCGGTAGCATGACGCATTGCGGTCGCCGGTCGGCGGCCGACTTCGCGCATCCCTTGCCAACTGCTGCCGCGCGCGTGAGTGGCGGTGAGCGGACGGGGGCGGTCTCGGTCCATACCGCGGGGCACCACAGTTCCGCATTGGTCACGCCATCCGAGGATGCCAGGCGCGGACAGCACCCGCTGCCCGCGGACAACCGATCAGCGGATGCCACTGGCTGGCAGGTCAGCCCAGCGTCCGCCCGAGGCGCGGCCCCGCACGTGTGTGTGTCCCGCGCGAAAGGACGTGCGATCATGGCGATCGTCACCATGCGTCAGATGCTCGATTCCGGTGTTCATTTTGGCCACCAGACCCGTCGGTGGAACCCCAAGATGAAGCGGTTCATTCTGACCGAGCGCAACGGCATCTACATCATCGACCTGGCCCAAACGGTCACCCACACCGACACTGCGTACAACTTCGTCAAGAACACGGTGGCCAAGGGCGGCTCGATCCTCTTCATCGGCACCAAGAAGCAGGCTCAGGAAGCTGTCGCCGAGCAGGCAGCGCGCGTAGGGATGCCTTACGTCAACCAGAGGTGGCTCGGTGGGATGCTGACCAACTTCCAGACCGTGTCCAAGCGCCTTGCTCGCCTCAAGGAGCTCGAGGAGATGGATCTCGAGGACGCGTCCACCTCCTCCTTCACTAAGAAGGAGTTGCTCATGATGCGGCGCGAGCGGGACAAGCTTGCGCGGACCCTGGGCGGTATTCGCACCATGACCAAGGTGCCTGCTGCGGTGTGGATTGTCGACACCAAGAAGGAGCACCTTGCCATCGACGAGGCACGCAAGCTCGGCCTGCCAATCGTCGCCATCCTTGACACCAATGCCGATCCCGATGAGGTCGATTTCGCCATTCCCGGTAACGACGATGCCATCCGCTCGGTCGCCTTGCTGACCCGCGTGATCGCTGACGCCGTCGCCGACGGTCTCCTGACACGGCACGCCAAAGCCGAGCAGGACGATGCCGGCGCCGCCTCAGAACCGATGGCCGAGTGGGAGCGTGAATTGCTGGCTGTGGGCACCACCTCCGGTGATCCCGCGTCCGATGCCGGCCAGTCGCCCGAGTCCCCCGCCGCTCCTTCACTCACGGCGGCCGCCGTCGCTGACGCGGACACCGCCGCGGTGGTGGCACGTTTGGACACCACAGATGCCGAAGAACTTGCCGCCCCCGACGCCGTCGATCCAGCCGAGTCGTTCTCGCAAGCCACGCAGGGTGAGAACGCTGCCGTGAAGACTGCGAAGGCCGGTGGTGTGGCCGCAGTCCAGGTAACGGCCGAGGCCGCTGAGAGCGCACAGACGGAGACCGTCGCACGGGCCACGTCTCGCGCGTCGGACACGCCGGCACCAGCCGCACCGCCGGCGCAGGCAGTGGAGCCAGCCACCGAGGTCGAGGCGTCTGGCAGGTCCGAAGCCAAGTCCACGAAGGACGCCAAGCCTGCTGGGAGTGGCAGGTCAGCGAGAGATGGTCGGCCGACCAGGCCGGCCACCAAGCCCGTCGAGTCCGCCGCAGATGAGGCCCCTGCCGCCGCGCCCCCGACCGCCGATGACGCTCCGGCCACGCCGGTGGCGGACGCGAAGCCTGCGGCGGACGCGAAGCCTGCCAAGTCGGGTGCGGACGAGCCAGCCGCCAAGAGCAAGA
>JAISBQ010000207.1 GCA_031266115.1 Bifidobacteriaceae bacterium | reverse complement strand
CCGGCCTCGGCCGGCCTGCCGGGTGTCGAGACTCGCCCGTCGGAGGCCGAGCTCAGACTCCTGCAGGCGGCCGTTCCCTGGCAGCCGCACCACGCGGCCGGCGTGATGGTGGGTGCCCGAGAGCCCGCCGGGGTGCATGGCCCGGCCCGTGCCGCCGACTGGGCCGATGCCGTCGAGGCCGCCCGGTCCATCGCGCGCCTCGTGCACCTCAAGCTGAGAGCCCGCGCGACTCGGCGCCCACCGTGGCACCCAGGGCGGGTGGCCGAGCTGGCGGTGGGGAACGCCATCGTCGGCTATGCGGGGGAACTGCATCCGGGTGCGCTGGCGGCGCTGGACCTTCCGGCGAGAGCGGTGGCGTTCGAGGTGGATCTGGATGCGATCATCGCGGCAGGTGAAGGCACGGTGGTGGCGCCGACGGTCTCGACGCACCCAGTCGCGAAGGAGGACTTGGCATTCCTCATGGACGATGCCGTTCCCTCCTCCGCCGTGGCCGCCGCGGTTCGCGAAGGGGCGGGCGACCTGGTGGAGAGCGCTCAGGTGTTCGATGTGTACGCCGGGGACCAGGTGGCCGACGGCTGCAAGTCCGTGGCGGTGGCGCTGCGTTTGCGGGCCCAGGACCACACGCTGAGCGCGGCTGAGGTCGCCGCGGCTCGTGCGGGAGCGATCGAGGCGGCGGCGATCCTGGGCGCGGTGCTGCGCACCTGACCTGCTCAGCGAAGGTGCTGGCGTCCGGGAGCGCTCGACTCCGGTACTAGCCGACGGCGCCCAACTAGCAAAGAGCGAGGCCGCTGGCGTCCAAGGGCTCGGTTGGCGCGGTGCTGCGCTCCTGACCTGCGCAACGAGGCCGCTGGCGTCCAAGGGCTCGGTCGGCGGAGTGCGGGACGCGGAACACCACCAGTTCGGCTCAAAGTTCGGTGACTGACTGCCGGCACGCCCATGACCTGTCGCGCCCCACCGTGTGGCGCGCCCACGCCATGTCTGGCCTGACGGGCGCGGCGCATTCGACCCGTCTGGCCTCAGCAGTGGCGCGAGCACAACCTGTCGCGCCGTGCGCCGCGGCACTCCCGTGCATCCAGGGTGAGGTTTCGCCGACTCCATTCACGATCGCGGCCTCGTCACGGATCGAGCGCGAGGTTTCGCACCACAAATCCGTCGGAATCGCGCTGTTCAGGGCGTCGGAGTGCGCGAAACCTCGCGCGCAATTCCGCGCGTCAGTGCCACAGTGCGCGAAACCTCGCTCACGGATCCACGCGCTGGCCACGCCGGCGCGATCCGGACCGGCGTGGTCGGGGAGCGTGTGAACGAACATGTGGTGGCCGATGGCGCCGACATCGCCCCGAAGACCGCTGCCATTCACGCTTTCGTCGCGGAAACGGCATTCGTGGTGCCCCAGGTTCGGGGTCCGCGAACAGCTCGCTCGCTCAGCCGGGGCCAGCACATGACGGACCATGGCCCCCCAGCGGGTGCGTGGTTCGTGCTAGGGTTTGGCGCGGCGTTGGGCTCGCCCGGACCCTGACTGGAGTCTGTTGAGTGTTGCTGGCAGGCGTGCCCCGCTGTGACGGAGGGGGTGTCCATGGTTGCCCGCAGGTGTGCGCGTGCGGCGTGCGTGTGCATTGTCGCGTTGGGGTTGGCCTCGCCGTCGGCGGCTGCTGTCGCGCAGGCCCCGTATCCTCCAGTGCTTTCGGATGTATGTACTACAGACATCAATGCTGACGGTGTGGTGACGGTTGTTGTCGGGAACTTCTGTTCGTCGAACACAGGGTCGGGTGGAAACATCAGTGTGACGATGCCAGTAGACCTGTCTGGCGGGCGGACAACGCCGACAGAGATTCCCGTGCAAGCTGAATATGAACTGGCGAGTGTCGAGGCGCTGCTTCAACAGCTGGTGAAGGCGCAGAGCGAAAGAGTCTATTCTGCGGAGTTGGATGTCGAGAAGATCCTCCCGACTAAGGCTGGGCGTTACCCGGTGAAGTTTACGGTGGATGGGCAGGTGTTCACCAGGACGTATACCGTGGGTAAGGCGGTGAGCATCACGGGGGTGAAGGCCTCCAAGACATCCAAGGGTGTGCGGGTGACAGGGAAGACAACAAAGAGCAGCAAGGTTAAGGTTGAGATCAAGCGGGGGAGCAAAGTCATCTCGACCAAGACGGTGGCGACGAGCAAGTCGACGGGCCGGTTCTCGTATCTGAAGACACTTCCCAAAGGGAAGTACACTGTGACGGTCACGTATGTGGCGAACACCAAGTATTTCGGGGACAAGGCCATCACGAAGACCTTCACCAAGACCAGCTGACAAGCTCAAGCCCTTGCCCTGACCTCGAGTAGGTGGGGCCCAGCGCGGAAGGGCCGGCGTGCAACCCAACTGACCACAGCTCGCCTGCGCTAACAAGGCGCCCGCTCGGATGACCGGGCCTCCTCTCCGCCATCGGGCACCACCGGCGTTCGGACTACCGGCAGGCGTTGCCAGGCTCCAACGTCAGCGTCGCGTGATTGGCTAGGGGCGGAAGGACTACGTCGGGAGTGGTGGATAACGGGTCCCCGGCGGAACTGGTGGCGGGCTCGGACCATGTGACAGCCATGGTGCGGCTGGTGCCTGGGTCAACGTCGATGTCGAAGACGGCCACCGGACGGCGGCTCAATGTGGCGTAGCGGACGAGAGCCGGTTCATCGTCGACGGTGGTGGCGGCGATGGTGGCCCCCACCGGCGCATACACCACGACAAAGTCGCGGTTGGAACCAAGTTCCACCGAGCTTGGATCGATTCCGGCAGCGGTCAGGTCCAGCCGGCCGGTCATATACGGAGGAAGACCGTTGGGGACGGAGTTGGTGAGCGTGACAGTCATCGTGCTGGTGCGCCAGTCGACGCCATAGTCCTCGTCGGTCTCGCAATCGCCCAACTGGTAGGCGATGTCCAGGTCCACGAAGGCGTCGAGTTTGTTGCCGCCGGCATTGACCAGGCGAACAGTGGACACGGGGCCCTCGGTGGACTGGAATTCACCGGTGAGCCCGACGGCGGAGATGATCTGTTGAACGGCGGAATCGCTCGACCACATTTGCACGCGATCAGCGCTCACGTGCCCGGTCACGGTGTCCAGGAAGTAACCAAGATTGAGGTTGCCAGCCATGAGTTTGTCGAACACCTGGATCATGAGCGAGGCAACTATCGCATCTTTGGCGTCGGGGTCTTCGTAGTCGCGGTAGACGCCGACTCGGAGATACTCCTCAAGGTCGCTTGGCGCGATGGATTTCTCGCCCGCCTTGACGGGACCTACGGCGGCGGCGAGGTAAGGCAAAGTGCCCTGGCCAAACGACACCACGCCATCCACTTGAACGTCGCGCCGGGCGTTCCATGCGTCGCGCATCAGACGCGCGTTGTCGGGGAAGTTGGCGGAAAGGTTCATGGATAGCCAGCCGCTCAGATTGTCTCCCCACAGATCCTGGTAGCTGGCATCCATGGCGTGGGAATAGTTGACGTCGCCTGCGGCGACGAGATCGTTGTTGGTGCCTTGAGCTACCACGTCGATCAGACCGTTGTCGGCGTGGAGAATCAGCCACGAGGCGAGCAGACCGCCGGAGGGGCGTGCCTCGTCGAGATTCTGCATGATGACAAACCAGGTCCGTTCATCGTTCTCGCCGAGCAATAGTGGCAGGAGTTGCAGATAAGGTTCGGCTCTATCCACGGCCCCCGGCACCTGTTCCAGCCATCTGACCAGTTGGTCGACGGGTTCACCGATTTGCGGCAATAGGCTGGCGCTGTCCAGCGAACCAAGCCGCTGAGAGCCGGCGGCAGCGGCGGTGGACAGCTCGGTCATCGCGGTGTGGACCGTGCCGATGATGGTGAGGTCTATCCTCCCGTCTTCGGTGAGGACTTGGTTTCCGGCGACGCGGGGGGCGAGGGAGGCGATTGTCCCGGTCGCGGCGGTGAGGTCGCGGGCCACTTTGGTCACTTCGCGGGCGGCACGCAGATCGTCTCCGACTCCGGGCACCTGTTGGAGTGCCACCAGCGTCGGGTCCGACGCGGCGTTGTAGGCCGCGACGGAGTAGCGGTGTACGTCATAGAGGTCGTCGATCAGGGCTTGAACGTCTCCTCGCTTGGCGTGTTGTTGGACCGTATCGACCAGGGCGGCGAGCCGCATAGCGTTGGAGCCGAGCGTATAGAGCTGCCACCCGGCCCAGGCGCCTACGGCAATGAGCACGAGTAGCGCGAGGCCCGTTCCCGTCAGGATCTTGTGCCGCGCGAGGAACGATTGGTCCGCCTCGTCATTCCGCGGGGTCCTTCCCTGTGGACGATGGCGCCTGCCGGGTTCAGGCGTTTTCCCCAGGTTGGCGCGTCGTTGCGGTTCGTGGCCTCGCCCGCGTGCCCGTCGGCCTCGGCCTTGTCTCGGGGTCGGTCTCCCGCGGATGTGCTGTCCGCGACCGGGTCGGGTCGCAGGAGCAGGTGGACTCGGATCGGGGATGTCGGGTTGATTCCACCGGTCCTGGTCCTGTTCAGCCTGACGGATCCATTTGCCGTTCTGGTTCTGGTTGTCGGAGGGTTGGTGGGACCGCCGAGGCCGGCCGGTCTCGGGTGGCCGGCGGATATGGTCAGTGGGTTCCACGTCATGCTTTCGGTGCTCGGCTCCACCCAACCGAGGTCAGGGCAAACGGAGTCAGTTGGTCTTGGTGAAGGTCTTCGTGATGGCTTTGTCCCCGAAATACTTGGTGTTCGCCACGTACGTGACGGTCACAGTGTACTTCCCTTTGGGAAGTGTCTTCAGATACGAGAACCGACCGGTCGACTTGCTCGTCGCGACTGTCCTGGTCGAGATGACCTTGCGTCCTCGCTTGATCTGAACTCTGACCTTGCTGTTCTTTGTTGTCTTCCCGGTCACCCGGACGCCTTTGGATGTTCGAGCCGCCTTCACACTCGTGATGCTCACGGCCTTACCCACGGTATAGGTCCGGGTGTAGTCCTGCCCGTCCATGGTGAACTTCACGGGGTAACGCCCAGCCTTAGCCGGCGTTGTTCCACTGCCAGGCAGGTCCACTGGCATCGTCACGCTGATGTTTCCGCCCGACCCTGTGTTCGACGAACAGAAGTTCCCGACAACAACCGCCACAGTGCCTTCGGCACTAATGTCTGTGGTACACGTATCCGAGAGGACTGGGGGATACGGGGCCTGCGCCACAGCAGCCGCCGACGGCGAGGCCAACCCCACCGCGAGAACGCACGCGCTCACCGCGCGCACACACTTGCGGGCAACCATGGGACCCCTCCTCCACGGCGGGGCATCGCTACACGGACTCCAGTCAGGGTTCGAGCGAGCCCAACGCCGTGCCACACCCTAGCACCAACCCCCCACCCACCACCTCGCCCTGGCTTCCAATCCGAAGTGCAACACTTGTGACCTGCACCGTCACGGGTGGCCTCCTGACAGATCTTTGACCTGGTCCACGGTCAGGTCGGTCAACTCGGCAACATCAGCCGGATCCCATCCGCGAGCCAGCATCCGTCGTGCCACGGCCACGCTCCGTGCAGCCTCTCCTTCGGCGTGTCCTTCGGTGCGGGTGGCTTGGTCGTGGAGCCATTTCTCGTGGGCTTCGAGTTCGAGGCGTCGGGTTTCGTCGTCAGTGAAGTACCGGACCCGCTTGACGGCCTCGGCCACATGAGGGTTCCGTGCTG
>JAISBQ010000298.1 GCA_031266115.1 Bifidobacteriaceae bacterium | reverse complement strand
GCCCAGTTCCCGTGTTCAGTGAGGGTGATGGTGGGGTGCCCGTTGGTGGGGTCCCACAAGTGGACGGTTCCGTCGTCGGATCCGGTGGCGAGTGTAGTGCCGTCGGGTGACCATGCCAGCGCGACCACCCAATTTCCCTGTCTGGTGAGAGTGGCGGTGGCCTGTCTGGTGGCGGTGTTCCACAGGCGGACGGTTCCGTCGTCGGATCCGGTGGCGAGTGTAGTGCCGTCGGGTGACCATGCCAGCGCGACCACCCAGGCTCCGTACCCGGCGAGGGTGGCGGTCATGTGTCCCGTGGTGGTGTCCCACAAACGGACGGTTCCGTCCACGGATCCGGTGGCGAGGGTGGTGCCGTCGGGGGACCATGCCACCGCGACCACTGAGTCCATGGGGTCGCTCCAGGCCTTGAGCACAGCGCCCTTCGGCGGCCGTGCCCTCCAGCTTTCCGCATCCACCACGATGTGGCCCGCAGCCCCCGCCGAAGGAAGCCTGTCCCCGACCCCACAAAAGAGCCACTGTGTGCGGTGGGGGACGGCATCGTCGATGGTGAAACCTGTGGTGTCGCAGTGGCGGAAGATGGTTCCGGCCAGGGTGGTTGCGCGCAGGGACGTGTTGCGGAGGCTGGAGTCGCGGACGATGGCGCGGGTCAGGTTGGCGCCGTCCATGCGGGCTCCAGTGAGGTTGCAGCGGCGGAATACCGTGTCCGTGAGGTCGGCTCCGGTCAGACTTGCGCCACTCAGGTTGGTGTCCCGATCTGGTGTACCGAACGTCCAGCCTTGTAGTTGGGCACCCGTAAGGACCGAACCGGCTGGAGAGATCCGCCGCAAGTCCCCCTCCTGCTCCTGCTCCTGTTCGGTCGTGCGAAGCACGTAGGCCAACGCCAATTCCGAGGCCTGCGCTGTATACGAACTCTGAATCGTCCGCAGCCCAGCGAGACGACGCTCAATGTCTTCGGGGTCACCATCTGCCATGAGTTGGGAGACAAAGTCCAGGGTCTCCGGGCTGGGTGCCGGCATCGTCCACCCATCGGCCGGACTCGGACCCTCCAGGACCCTGACCAGGTAACGGGCGGTGAAGTACTCGCGCAGCGAGGTGTGAGCGAAGCGGAAACGGTCGGCCGTTCCGGACTCCCGGACCAGGAATGTGGCCGTGCGCAGGTCCTCCTTGAGGATGTCCATGAGGTTCATCTCGCCCGTGGTGACCTGTCGCGACACCGCCGGGTAGTGCGCTGCTACAGCCGGGTTGGCCAGCGTCTCCACCAGCCATTGCTCCACGTCGCCGATCCGCCAGCTTGCCTCGCCCTCGCGCGCTAGGCGGGCTGCCAAGTCTTCCATCAAACGCAGTTTGTGCTCCGGGGTCAGGGAGTGTTTGCCGGTATCTCGCTCCAGCCACTCGGCGACCACGTCCTCGTAGAGCCTCGCGCCATTCACGGTGGTCCCAGTTCCCAGATGGGCGCGGATACGGGGCAGTGCCCTGGTGATCATCGGGAGAGTCACCGGTCTGCTGGCCAGCTCCGGCAGGTTGTGAACTTGGTCGATGGTGGCCAGGGTGTGATCGGCATCGTGCTCCGGATCGTTGTGAATGAGATAGTCGCGAATCATCGCCTTATCCCACGGCGCCATCGCGAGGGCGAGATACCGGGAGGCCTCCGGATGATCGCGGGTGTTTCCCGCGAAATGGGTCATCTGATCGCGGATGGAACGGAAATAGTGAGACCGACAGGTGATGAGAAGCCTCGACCGCCTCGCCAGGGCCTTTTGATCCACTTCGGGGCCCAGCGCATTCCAGATTGTGGCGGTGAATCGGGTGCCGTCAGCCGGGCTGAGATGGACCAATGCCTCGTCAAGGCCGTCAACAATGAGCACCGCGTCACCTGCACGAACAGCATCACGGAGCGTGGCGGCCTCGACTTTGTCTTTCCCAGCGGAGGTCCGGTGGACGTGATCGAACAGTTCTTCGAAGGTGGGCGCTGTGCGGACAAAGCTCGCCGCGGCCAGACGCAGATCCAGGTAGATCGGCACGCGGTACTCGGAGTGAGACTCACGGTCCGCGAGAAGGCGTTGAGTGAACATACGGGCCGCCGTGGTTTTCCCGGCTCCCGATTCACCGAGTAGCGCACAGTATTGCGGCCCCGATGGATCGTCGCTGGCGGCCCATTCGGCGAGCGTGTCGACAAGAGGAATGCGTTCGGACGATTCCGCCAAAGTCCCACGCTCATCCAAAGCCTCTTTGTCCAGCGTGGTTTTCCACCCCGGTGGGGGGACCAGGATGACACCGTCAGGAAGCGCGGCTGCCTCGGCCTCGTAGTCGTCAATGAGGTGAGGATCGGTCTCAATGCCTTGGAGGTGGGATTGCTCCGCAAACGTGCGTTTGATGTCGCGGACCACCATCGCCGCGAAGTCACCCCGACCTGGTCCTCTCTTCTTGGCGAATGGGTCTTCACCCATGCGGACGATGGCGTCGGGATGGAAGCCATGGAGCCTGGAGCCGCCGGTGAGGTCAAGTGCCTCGGCGAGTACCGCGACCGCTGGGACCTCGGCGAGGGTTTCGCGGCGAACCGGGGGTGACGCGACGAAGCCGGGGGTGAGGCACCACACCACGCAGTCCAGCATGGAGGCTTGGCTCGCAGCGACCTCATCCGGCGACCTTCCGGCCACCGGGGCGACCAAGTCCACCACCGTCACCTGCGGTTCGATCAGCGCGTTCAGATGGCTGGAGATCAACTCGACCAGTGCGCGGGAGGGGGGAGCGCCATCGTGCACAAAGGCCACGCGGCGGGTCAACTTGAAAGCCTGGGGAGGGATCGCCATGGCTAGACGGGGATCCTCGCCGAGTTGGGCGCGGCCGGCGGCCTCAATGTTGCGGATGGTCGCAGGGGTGCCCGCGAACCAGCACCAGCGGCGATCCGGGGTCTTGCGCGAGGTATCGGCCACGAGGCGCAGGTCGCTGCCCGCGTGAGCGGCGGATTCGGCGAGATTCTCCGCCAGGCGGTGGAAGGCGTTGCGGGCAGGTTTGTCCTCAGTGTCCGGATACAGCGCGTCGAGCGCTGCGCGCAACGAGATGGTGCCATTCGGGGCCGCCAGGGTGAGCAGCGTGGTCACGCGGTCGTGGGTCAGGGAGGACAGATGCGGGCTGAGTTCCTCGACCAGGGCGCCTGCGTCCCGGGCGGTCAAGCGAGTGGTGGACGATGGCGCCACGGTGCCCCCGTGGTTCGGTGCGAGGCGATAATGCGGCGATACTAGTGTGCAGGTAGCCGTTGCGGCAAGCACGAAGTGTCAGCGTGGCTGACATAGGGCCCAGTGCGGGCCATTTGGCGATCGACCTAGCTGCGCGTTGGCGGGGCGCAGGCGCGGGATGGCCTTCCGTGGGTGCTGAAACGCTCGACTGGCGCTTCGGCGACCAGTTCACGCTGGCGTAGGCTTGCAAGGAACAACAGGCAATCGTAAGGAGTCGCGCCATGTCGAGTTCGACGGTGACGAGCAAGGGCCAACTCACCGTGCCGGCCGAGATACGGCGCTCCTGCGGGATCAGGCCCGGCACCAGAGTGGACTTCTACCCGCTCCCCGGAGGCACGATCACCATGGTCCCCCGCACCAGGTCCGCAGCGGAACTGGCCGGGATGCTGGGGCCGACCGACGTGCGGCTGACCGTCGATGAGATGAACGACGCAATCGCCGACGCAGCAGCGCGGCGCGTCTGATGATCGCGCTCGATACCAACGTCCTGGTCCGACACCTGATGGGCGACGACCCGACTCAGAGCCCGATAGCGCACGCGGCGATGGCGCGTTTGACGCCCTTCCGGCCGGGTTACATCAGCCTCGTCGTGCTGGTTGAGACTCTCTGGGTGCTGCGTCGCTCCTTCCGGGTCTCCCGTGAGAGCGCTATCGCCACTGTCAGGGCCCTCATGGAGACCAGGGACTTGTCGCTGCAAGAGCCCGGGGTTGTAGCCCATGCGCTGGCCCTCGCGGAACAGTCCGGAGCAGAGGTCCCCGACGCGCTCATCGCGGCGCTGGCACAGGGCGCTGGCTGCGAGCAGACCTGGACCTTCGACTGGCGTGCGGCCCGGCGGCTCGGGATGGAGTTGCTCGCCGGCTCGTGACGCGCAGGGTGGGCTTCACCTCGTTCCGAGGACTCCCGGTCGTGGTGGAGCGACCGGCTATCGTGTCGGGGTGATCGACCAGTCTCACAGCGCCTCGCCGGCACCGTCGCCGCAACCGCCTCGCGGGATCGCGTGGCGAGCGTACGTCCGCATCGCGCGGCCCGACAACTGGGTGAAGAACGTCTTTGTTCTGCCGGGGCTGATCATTGCCGCATTTATGGTGCACCGGGCGGGCTGGGCGCTCCTCGAGAGCGGGACGATGGCGGTTGCCGCGACATGCCTGGTGGCATCGGCTAACTATGTGATCAACGAATGGCTGGACGCCCCGTTCGACCGGTTTCATCCCACCAAGAAGCACCGCCCGGCCGTAGCCCATGGCCTTGACGGGAGAATTGTCGCTCTCGAATACGCGGTCCTTGTCGCCGCGGGTCTGGGTCTGTCCCTGATGATCAACACCGAATCGATGGTCACTGAGGCCGCCCTCGCGATCATGGGGTTGATCTACAACGTCAGGCCGGTGCGCACCAAGGACGTTCCCTATCTCGACGTTCTCACCGAGTCCGTGAACAACGCCATTCGTCTGCTCATTGGATGGTTCGCGGTCACCGCGGGATTCTTGCCGCCCGCCAGCCTGGTGATTGGCTACTGGATGGGGGGAGCCTTCCTCATGGGAACCAAGCGGTTCGCCGAATACCGGATGATCGCCGATCCGGAGCGCGCCGGCCTGTACCGGCGCTCTTTCCGTCGTTATACCGAAACGACCTTACTGGGATCATCGGTCTTCTACGCTCTCATGTCGGCCTTCTTTACCGGTGTGTTCTTGGTCAAGTACCGTGTGGAACTGCTGGGCTTTGTCCCCTTCGTATTCGGGCTTTTCTGCTACTACCTCGCCATCGCATTCAAAGAAGACTCGGCGGCCCAAAAGCCAGAGAAGCTGTATCGGGAGCGCGGTCTTCTCGCCTACGTGGCGTTCATGGTGGTGCTTTTCATCGTGTTGATGGCGGTGAGGATTCCCGCGCTGTCCACCCTCATCGACACCGAACTGGTGAGGACTTGACATGGCCATCGCCTGCGCCCTCCTTATTCTTGACCTCGACGGCACCTGCTACTTTCAGACCCCCGTCCGTCTGCGCATGGCGCTGCGCCTTGCCGCCCACTACGGCCCGCGGCCCCGACGATGGCGGGAACTCGCCCTCGTACGTGACTTCCGCCGTGCCCGCGAGACTGACGATTCCGCCACCGATCAGGACCTCACCGCCACACTTGCCCGGCGTCATCGTCTGCCGATCGGCGTAGCGGCAACGACTCTGGAACGCTGGCTTCTTCGCGAACCCCTGGCCGCCGTGGCGGCTCACCGCGACACCCTCCTGGCCGACACGATCCGCGATGCCGCCCGCGCGGGACTACGAATCGCCGTGCTCTCGGACTACCCCACCGAAGCGAAAATCGCGGCACTCGGAACGTGTGTGGACGCCCAATTCTGCACGGCTGAGGCGCCGATCACGGCACGAAAACCCTCGCCGAAGGGCGTCGAGACTGTTCTCGCCCACTTCCGGGTGACACCGGACCAGGCGGTCATGGTCGGGGACCGCGAGTCCAAGGACGGCGCGGCCGCCCGAGCCGCCGGGGTGAGGGCCGTGATACTCCCGAAGGGCCGGCGAGGACGGCGGGCCGCCATCGCCGGCTTGCGCCAGATGGTAGGCCTGCCGCCGCGGTGACGCCGGACAGTCGGGCGGCAGGAGCGGTGACGCCGGTGCTTACGGTGGGCCGGCGATGCCGGTGCTCGGCGTCTCCCACAGCCACACCGTCCACACGAGTTGGGCGATGGCGAACAGGCCGAGGACCGCGATCAACCCGGCACGGGAGCGGACCAATCGCACGGTCACGGCGCCCAAGGGGAAATCCACCATCATGAACCGGATAATCGACGTATTGGGGAACGATGCCCCGATGAGATACATCGGGTAAATCCACGCGAATGCGCGAACCTCGGGACCGAGCACCCGGCCACCTGGCCACGCTGCGAGCGCCACGATGCCGGCAATGATCACGACCAGCAAGATGGGGCCGGCCCACGGCCCGAGGATATCCTCCGAATAACGCAGCCACGTGTGAACCGGATCGATGGGACCAGTGGTCCGCCACGCCTGTTGGGACAAGAGAAGCCCATCGGGGACGCCCGTGGCGATTCCCACGAGAATTGCCCATTCGAAACCGGCCACCGTGGAGGCCACGGCAAGTAGTGCGACCCGCGCCATATCGACAGGGCGGAAGACTGAGGTGAGCCGAACGCCATCGGCCGCCGCCTGGCGCCGCGCCGTCCAGAATCGGTCCAGGGCGTGAAAACCGACGACGGCCGCCAACGGCAGAACCACGGCCCGCGTCACACCCACGGGGATGACGATGAGAATAGCCAGTTCGTAGCGGCGATGAATCACGGCGAGCAGGAAGGCGGCGATCCCCATGAGCGCCGGAACCTCGGTGTATGAGACTTGGAATAGCGGACTGGACGGATAGAAGCACATCAGCGTCACCGTCCACAGTGCCATGGATCGCGATCGATCGAGCCATCGATCAGCTCCGGCTTGCATCACGCGGTCGATCAGGCATACCGCGACCATTCCGCACACCACTACTACCGCGACTGTGACAGTATTCCAGCTCAGACCGGTCAGACGCATGAGATAGCGGCCAACGTAGGGCAGCATCGGATAGAAATTCCAGTTGTTTTGTGGAACCGACCCGTCAGGGTTTCGAGGGAGGTCATCTGGATACCCATCCTCGGCGATGCCGCGATACCACGCCGAATCCCAACTCCCCCCGAGGTGGATGACCAAATCCGATAGGTCCACGCGGCCGCCGGAATCGTGGTACGTGGCGACCAGAATGATTGTGGACCATACCCGTGACACCGCCCAGATGCTCAGCGCCTGAGCCCACCACCGCCACCCGAGCCACCTGCGCGCCATGGTGGCCACTGGGGCGGTCCACGACGCGAACGGGCGGCGTGCGGCGAGGCGGTTGGTGCCCGGCACGAATGCGACGGGTGATTCGGCCGCCGGGTCTGGGTCAGCGCGGCGCGGGTGGTGAAGCGGGACAGGTCCTTCGCAGGGCACGGCGGCTCCTTCTCATGGCGTGGGGTACTGACTGCCACCGTAGCCGGGTTGAACGTCACACTTGCCCATCGCGAGCCCTTATTCGCCGTACCAATCCGCGGCGTCCTGGTCGGTGAACCCGTCCCAGCCAATGGGCACCGTCACCTCGTCGCTCCACGTCCCGACCGGTCGCGGCGACATCAAGGAGTGGCCTCCTGTGGCGGGGTCTAACATTCGGCTCTCAGCGAACCCTCCAGGTTGCCTTGCCCTTGGCGGGATTGGCCTTGGCGTTGCCGGCGAAGGTTGCGGTCAGGGTGTACGTGCCGGTGCGCAGCTTCGGCAGCGTGACCGTGGCCTTGCCCTTGGACTTTGCCGTCAGCTTTACCGTCTTGGCGGCCTTGCCCGACCACTTGATCTTGGTGGTCTTCTTGCCCACCTTCTTCGTCAGCGCGAGCTTCACCTTTCCCGTCGCCGCAGCGGGCTTCGCGACTTTGAGGGTCACCGTGGCCTTGGCGCCCTTTACCTTCACGGCGACCTTGACCGTGGCCTTGGTGGGATCCTCCGTTGTCCCGCCGCCGGTTCCAGTCCCGCCGGTTGACCCCGTGCCGCCACCAGGTGCGGTGCCACCGGGAGTCGTGCCACCGGGAGTCGTGCCACCACCAGGGGACCCTCCCCCACCGGGCGTGCCGCCGGCGGGCGGATCGGACCCCGTCACGCTGACGTGGAAGTATGCGGGCACGTAGGTTGTGTGCTTGTCGTCCCACCCTCCCCGTGCCGGCGGGTCTATCCGAAACTCATAGGAGGTCTTGGCCGACGTAAACACCAGAGTCCCCGACCACAGGGTGTTGGGACCCGGCAACGTGATCGCCGCACCCTCCAGGTAGGCATGGGTCTGGTAGTGGATGGCCGCGCGGGCGACGAGCGAGTACGGGAAGGTCACGCCTTGCGCGGCGACCACCTGGTAGTGGTGGGGCTGGCCGGGAACGGGCGTCCACGTCACGCGGTTGATCGGGTCGGTCGACAGGAAGAAGTTGCCGTCATTCCATCGGGGGGTCGAGATCTCCTTAGAGTACTGCCGCTCCCACTTCTTCAGTCGCAGCGTGAACAGCGTTCCCGTCGAGGGGATCGCGACATGGCCGCTGCCGGTGTCTACCGATTCGTACAGCGTGAAGGTGACGATGACATAGTCCGGATCCGTCTCGTAGGGCTTCATCTCGGCCCACTGAGCGGCGAGCTTGCTGTTCCAATTGGTGGCGTTCATCCAGTAGTTGTCGTTGCCAGAGTGGATGAAGCCGACGATGGGGACGTTGAGGGTCGCCGCCACGCTCAGCATGGTGACCTGCTTGTTCTCGGCGTCCCAGCCCTTGGTGTCATCCACGGTGAAGACAGTCCCATCGCTGCTGCGCGAGACCGTCATAGCCTCGTCAGCGCCGCTCGCCCACACCGTCAGTTGCGAAATCTCGACCTTGTCAACGGTCGGCTGTGGGCCGTCAGCGTGCGCTGTCGGTGCAAGCGCCCACATCCCCAGCGTCACCGCGGTCACCATGATTCCCGTACGTCGCAGACCAGCCATCCAAGACGCCATTGTGAGTCCTCCTGACATCGCGGCGACGCGCGCTACGCGTTCGGTTTGGCGCTGCGCATGTGGGGGAACGTCGCCACACGTGGCCATCCACGCTATCAGCGATCCTGTCGGCCTGGACAGGAATGAGGTACGGCACTTCCCAGGGTGGCGGCAGAGTCGTGAAGGCAGGTCCAGCGTCGGGGGTGCCGGCTTTGGGGCCGGATGGGGCGTTGTTGGGTCTCGACCCTGTGGGCTCGACGGTGAGGAGGTCAGGCAGGCACACGATCTGGGCGAAGGAGTCGACCACGCGGGTCATCACCTGCTGGTGCTGGAGCATGGTGTCCGACAATCTCGACGCCATCATGATCGCCCAGCGCAGCCATGACCTCCACACACAGGGTCATTCCCGCGCCAGCGGCCTGCCCGCCACCTGCCACCTGCCACCGACCCGACATGGATAGAGCCCTTGGATGCCGCGCCCCACCGTGGCGTGCCGGGCGTTCGCGCGCTATTGTGAGCGCCAGTGACGAGGGCCCGCTAACGGCCGGCATTTCGCGGAAGGCCAACGGTGGTCATTTCTCCGGTGGTTTTCCTTGACGCAGGTATCCTGCGGCGCGCCCACGGCATGTGAACCCCCGAAGGCCCATGACCGCCCCTGACTCCCTGAAAGCTGGCCTTGTCATGACACTGTTCTCGCCCCGTCTTTCGTCCCGTTCGCTTCCCGGCCGCGCCTGGCCGGCACACCTCGCCCTGGCGGTGCTCGTAGGAGCTCTGTGTCTTGGAGGGACGGGGGTGCCAGCGGTCGCCGCGTCTGAGCCCGACGATCCGTCCGCGGCCACTCCGGTCGATTCGCTGATCGCCGACGGTGCTGAGATTTCGGTGACGGGCCAGTACCTGGTCGCCGCCGATGGCGATCCCGACGCTCCGGAGACCGTCGTGCGTTTGGACTCGGGCACGTTCGTGTCGGTCGATGCCGCGAGCATCGACCCCGCCGTCAAGTCGGGCGACATGATCGTTGGCACTGTGGAGGTTCCAGGCTCCGTGATCGCCGCGTTCCCGTCATCGACCCTGGCTGAGATCGCGGCGGCCGATGACGTGGCGTCCGCGGCCGTTGGACCGATCGATGGGGATAGCGATGTGGCTGGGCTGTTGCTTGACGCCGTCGCTGACGGGTCTGAGCGGTTGGCGGTTGTCGACGAGTCGGCGGTAGGGCCGGCTGAGTCTCCGGGGTCGGTCGACGCGACGTTGCCTGGGCCGTATGTGCATACGATGCACGTGGTATTCATCACGCGGGATTCGCGTGGTGTGTTTTGGACCAAGTCGCAGCTTGACGGCTATGTGAACGGGCTGTCGCAGTGGTGGAACCGGGAGTCTCGCGGGGCGGTCACGGCAACGTACAACTGGAATGACGTCGTCGGCATTCAAAGTGATATACAGTGTTCGAGCTCTTTGTCGGATGTGCAGACGGCGGCGACCGTGGCCCTACAGCAAGCAGGGAAGCCGGTGTACAGCTGGACCAGCAATGCGAGTCAGCATCATTTGGTGGTCTTGACGGCTTCGGATGAGGAGACCGCCGGTTGCTCGCACGGCTTCTCCGGGCATGGATGGTTACTGACTGACTTCTCGTCCCCGGGCGCGATGAGGAACATCGTGTCGGCTAACGCGGACATGTCCCAGTTGTCGCCGTTGGGGACGTTCATCCATGAGACTGGGCACAATTTTGGCTTGGCTCATGCGGGGAGTTTGGGTTGCCCATCGGGCGGGTTCGATGGTGACTTGACGGGCTCGGGTGCCTGTTCGGTTTCAAACTATGGTAACCGTTACAATATCATGGGCAGTTCGTCCGGAGGGCAGCCGTATTCGATCTTGGCGAGTCAGAAGGCGAAAGAGCATTTGATCGACGATGGCGAGGGATACCTCACGATCAATACCCCGGTGAGCAACGGACTGTACACGATTACTACGGCATCGACCACGAACATGACCGCCCGCCAAGGTCTACGAATCCTCGACTCGATGAATGGACAGTCCCGAACCTATTGGGTGGACTATTTCGCCAACGCCGAGGGTGGCGGGGTAGAGGTCAACCGTGCCCACGCTCGCGTCGACGCGAACGAGCCAGAGTCGCTGATGCTCTTCCCTGCCCACAGCGCGAACACGGGCCAGGCGCTGTTCCACAGCGGGGACTCCTTCTTCTCTCAAAGCGGGAAGCTGCGCATCACCGTGATCGATGTTGACGATGCTGCTGGCACCGCGACGGTTAGCGTCAATCTGGCAAACGAACACCTCGGCCTAAACGTGTCGCAGAGTTCGTGGGAGGCGCCAGAGTGGGGTGGGTCCCGACAGGTGTTTGTGGACGCCAACGGAGCACAATGGAGCGCTTCAGCGTCGGATCCATGGCTCACAGTAAACCCGGCATCGTCGAACGGACGTGTGGCAACAATTGCGGCCGGATCGTTCGACGGCACCCAGCGATCCGGGACGGTTACTATCACAGCCGGCTCCAGGACCGCCGTCATCACGGTGACTCAGCGATCTATTTCGGACGACTGCGCGGCCACGATATCGACGACGTGCGCGTTTACAGTCAATGGCGACGGTGCTACCGCTGCTGGCAGCCTCGAGCGCGGCAACGACCATGACTATTGGAGATTTGTTCCGCCGACATCGGGCACCTGGGCAATCTCTTCTAGTGCATCGGGAGATACCTATGGGTATTTGAGATCCGAGAACGGTAGCCAGTTATTGGCGAACGATGATGATGCCGGAAACTATCAGTTCCTTCTTGCGAGGGACCTGGTGGCGGGTACGACATATTATGTGGAGATCAAGCACTTTTCAGACCGCGAAGGTGCGACCGGCATAGGCGCCTACACCCTGACTGCGCTTCCGGCACGGGTCACCTTGTCTCCCCAAACCTGGGCGCCGCCAGTGGGTGGGGGCACCCAAGGTGTGGTCGTGACGTCGACCACACGCCTCTTTGGAACCACGACATCGGCTGAATGGTTGACCGTGTCACCCTCTTCGGGAACCTCAGCATTGAACGGCCAGGAGGTTGCGGTCACCGCGGCGGCGAATCCCGGCCCGGCGCGCACCGGCACGGTGACGTTCACCGCCGGGACGGCGTCGAGTACGTTCACGGTGACGCAGGCTGGCACGGGCATCACCGTCAGCCCCGAATCGTGGTCACCGGACCACACGGCACAGACCATGACCGTGCAGGTCGCCACAAGCGGGGGATCCTGGTCGGTTCAGTCGGCGCCGCCATGGGTGACAGTCTCGCCGGCGAGCGGTTCTGGTGGTACGGCTACTATTTCCGTCGCCGCGAACCCGGGGGCTGAGCGCCAGGGGAACGTGGTGTTCACCGCGAATGGGGCGACAGCGACCGTCACGATCGCGCAGCGCAGCGCGCCGGTTGTGTTGGCCGTGTCACCGTCTGCGTGGGATGCACCCGCCCCGGGCGGTACAGGCACCGTGAATGTGACGCTGAACTATGGCACGTGGACGGTGCAATCCGCTCCGCAGTGGGTGTCGGTGTCTCCGACCGCCGGCTCGACAGGTGCAGTGACCCTCACTGCGGCGGTTAACGCGGGCGCAGCGCGCGAGGGCGTCGTGGTATTCGCCTCAGGTGCTCACGCAGCGTCGGTGACAGTTCGTCAAGGCGCGGGTGCACCGGCGGATGATTGCGCGGCGACCACAGGGACATCGTGTGTGTTCACTCTCAACGGGGACACGGGCACCGCGACCGGAAGTCTGGAACGCGGCAGTGATCATGACTATTGGCGGTTCGTGGCGCCGTCGTCGGGGACGTGGACGATCTCCTCCGCGGGAACAGGTGACGTGTACGGGTATTTGAGGTCGGCATCGGACGGGCAGCTCACGTACAACGACGACTCGAATGGAACACGCGATTTTACGTTGGTGTATGACCTGGTGGCCGGTCAAACCTATTACGTGCAGGTTCGAAACTATTCCAGCGTCGATACCAACACCAATACCGGCCCCTACACGCTGACGGCACGCCCCGCGCGGATCGGTCTGTCCTCCCAGACTTGGGAACCCGGCGCCGCCGCTGCGAGCCTGAATGTCGCGGTGACCTCGAGCACCGGCGGATTCACGACGTCGACGTCTGCCAGCTGGCTGTCGGCGTCACCGGCCGCCGGGTCGTCGGCGTGGAGCGGCCAGATCGTGGCAGTGTCGGTAGCGGCGAATCCGGGTGCCCAGCGGACAGGCACGATGACGTTCTCGGCCGGGACGGCGTCCGTGACGCTGCGCGTGACTCAGGCTGGGCCGTGGATCACGGTGTCTCCCACGTCCTGGTCGCCGGGCCATGTCACTCAGGCAGCTGCAGTGGAGATCGCGACGAGCCAGCCTGGATGGTCGTTGGTGTCGAAGCCGTCGTGGCTGAGCGTCGCATCGGTGGGTGTTGCCGGATTGACGACGGTCGTCGTGGCCGAGAATACCGGCGAAGCCCGTCAGGGGGACATCGTGTTTGGTGCTGATGGCTCATCCGTCACAGCGAGACTGACCGTTTCACAGAGCGGCGCGCCCACGGTGGATGATTGTGCGGCGTCGACGTCGACGGGGTGTGTGTTTGTGTTTGCTGGTGGTGTGGGGTCGGCGAGGGGGAGTTTGGAGCGGGGTAGTGATCATGATTATTGGCGGTTTGTGGCGCC
>JAISBQ010000104.1 GCA_031266115.1 Bifidobacteriaceae bacterium | reverse complement strand
TCGGCGCTCAGCCCTGTCTCCGTCTCGGCAAGGGCGATCAGCTCACCCCCGTGGTCGTCCAGCGCGCGTGCGGCGGCGCGCAGCGCGGCAGCACGGACCGACGGGGCAAGGCCATCCATGGCGACAAATGCCGCGTGGGCGCGCCGGGCTACGGCGTCCGGCGCCGCGGCACCAACGCCGGTGCCGGCGGATGCGGGAACAGCACCACCGATCGGGTCGGGGGAAACGGTCATGGGTCCTCCTGGGAACGGATGAGTACCAACGCCACCATTCTCGCGCAGGATCCACCGTCGAGTTTCAGGTCTGAGGGCCGAAATCGCCGCTCTGACCCCTCAAACCTGAAACTCGACGGTGCGCGGCGGCGGATTTTGCGTCGAGTTTCAGGTTTGGGGGCTCGAATCGCCGGTTTGGGCCCTCAAACCTGAGACTCGGCGATCTGGGGAGGAAGGTGGGCGCTTAGAAGACGAAGCCCGTCGGGAAGGGGTCGGTGGGGTCAAGGAGGTAATTCGCGGTCCCCGTCACCCAGGCCCGGCCGGTGACCGTGGGGATGACGGCGGGAACGCCTTGGACGTCAGCGCGCGCGATGAGCCGGCCGACAAACCGGCTTCCGATGAACGACTCGTTGACGAAATCCTCGTTCAACCCCAAGTCACCGCGCGCCCACAGCTCGGCCATTCGCGCGGACGTCCCGGTTCCACACGGCGAACGGTCGAACCAGCCGGGCCAGATCGCCATCGCGTGCCGCGAGTGCCGGGCATCCGACCCGGGCGCGATGAACTCGACGTGATGGCACACATCCACGCCCCCCAGCTGGGGGTGATGTGGACGAGCCGTGGCATTGACAGCCTCCATGATCGCCAATCCGGCTCGCAGCACGTCGCCTTGGCGAGCTCTGGCGAAGGGCAGCCCCACCTCGTCGAGGTGGACCAAGGCGTAGAAATTGCCGCCGAACGCCATCGAATAGCGAATCCTTCCGTAGCCGGGTACATCGACGATGCCGTCGAGCGCCGTCGCGAAGCTCGGCACGTTTTCGATGGTGACGGCGTCCGCGTGGCCGCCGGTCACGGCAACGTCGGCCACGACCACACCGGCCGGGGTGTCGAGGCGGATGCGGGTGACGGGTTCGGACACGGACACCATGCCCGTCTCGACGAGGACGGTGGCGACGCCGATGGTTCCGTGACCACACATCGGCAGACACCCGGACACCTCGATGAACACGACCCCCCAGTCGCAATCTGGCCGGGTCGAGGGTTGGAGGATGGCACCGCTCATGGCGCCGTGTCCGCGCGGCTCGTTGACGAGAAATTGGCGTAGGCCGTCCATGTGGGCCATGACGTGCAGGCGTTTGGCGTTCATGGTCTCGCCCGGGATGGTCCCGATGCCGCCCACCACCACACGGGTGGGCATCCCCTCGGTGTGCGAATCGACTGCGGCGATGTGGGTGGTGGAACGCATAGCGGGTCCCTGGCGGTCGCCGGCGCCTCAGCGCGAGGCGAGATAGGCGAGCGCTTCGGCAATGGCGTAGCGGACGGTGGACTCCTGATCGGAGCTGAGCGCGCCACGCGGCGGGCGAGTGGGCCCGCCGTAGCTTTCGCCGATCACGTCCATCGCCAACTTGATCGCTTGGACAAATTCGGTGCGCGAATCCCACCGCAGCAGCGGCACCAGGTGCCGGTACAGTTCACGCGCCTCATCGATCCGACCCGCCCTGACCATGGCGACGATCTCGGTGCACGCTCGGGGAAGCGCGTTGGGGAAGCCGGCGTACCAGCCGACCGCTCCGACGAGCAGCGATTCGAACAGCAGATCGTCCGCGCCGGCCACCACATCCAGGTCGGGTGCCTGGGTGCGAAGCTCCAGCACACGGCGCACATCGCCGGAGAACTCCTTGACCGCCACCACGTTGTTCAGCTGTGCCAGTTCGGCGAGGACGTCCGGCGTCAGATCGACCTTGGTATCGAACGGGTTGTTGTACACCATGATCGGGATGCCCACCTCGTTGACTCGGGCATAGTGGTCGATGATGTCGGCCCGGCTCGCGCGGTAGACGATCGGGGGAAGCAGGAGCACGGCGTCAGCTCCATCCTCGGCGGCCCACTGCGCCCATTGTGTGGCCTGGTGCCACCCGACACCGTGGGCGCCAGCCACCACCAGAGCTCTATCGCCCACGGCCGCGACAGCGGTGCGCACCACGCGGCGGCGCTCCTCGTCGCTCAGCGACGAGTATTCGCCCAACGACCCGTTGGGCCCCACGCCTCGGCACCCGTTATCGATGAGGTACCGGCAGTGGTCGGCATAGCGGTCGTAATCCACGGCCAGCCCAGCCGGAGCGTTGGGGTCTTCCACAAAGGGCAGGGCGGTGGCAACGATCACGCCGCCGAGGTCGAGACGCGCGGTCATGAGTTCCTTCTTTCATGCGGATCGGACGGGCCGGGCTTGCACGGTGGCTCGGACGCGAGCCTCGCCAGGTCACCCATTCTGACTGGTGCGGCGACCGGGCGAGAGTCTAGAACGCGGGAGGCGGCGCCATCTCCGACGAGGACGGATACGGCCCACCCGCACTGACGGGCCTGGCACGGCCCCAAGCCCACACGAGCGGCGAGCTTGATAGTTCGCATGTCCGTGGTGCCGGTGTCCTTGAGCACCTCACGCAGGCGACCCACGGTGGTCTCGTCGCATCGGCACACGACGGTGGCCTCGGTGAGCCATTCGGTCCACCCGCCGCCGATGGCGTGGGCGGCCGCGAGGCGTGCGGCGAACCTGTCCGCCTGCCCACGCCGCCGACGGGCCGAGCGAATCCACGGCACATCCACCCGGCCACCAGCCGCCG
>JAISBQ010000102.1 GCA_031266115.1 Bifidobacteriaceae bacterium | reverse complement strand
GCCGAGCCGGAGGCTGCTGCGTTGTCGGATGATCCCCAGGACAGCGGGTCGCCGCGCGATGTGTCCGCGGACCACGGGGAGTTCGATCGGCTCGGTTCCCGGCCGCCGCGGCATTCGGTCACGGCACCCTCAATGCGCACGTCCGAGGCGGACGCACCCCGCCGTGCTGCCTATGACCTGCTGCAACAGGTGGAAGAGGGGGCGTACGCCAACTTGGTGTTCCCATCGTTGCTCGCGTCACGGCACCTGACGGGGCGTGATGCTGCCTTCGCCACGGAGTTGGCCTATGGGACCATCCGTATGCGCGGTCGCTACGACCCCGTGATCGAGAAGGTTGCCGAGCGCCCCTTGCGCAAGCTCTACGGCGGGCTGGTGAGCGCATTGCGTCTGGGGACTCACCAGTTGGCGGCGATGCGGGTTCCGGACCACGCGGCGGTGGATTCGAGTGTCGCGCTCGCCCGTGAAGCACTCGGTAGCGGACCATCACACCTGGTCAACGCCGTGTTAAGGGTCGTTGCGGATGTCGGGTTCGAGGCGCTGGAAGCTGAGATTTTGGCAGATCGGTCCGAGGATGATGCCCTGGCCGTACGCACCTCGCACCCCGCGTGGATCCTGCGTGCCTTGCGCCAGGCGCTCCTCGCGGGCGGCAGGCAAGGCGACGATCTCGTGGCGGTCCTCGAGGCGGACAATGTTCCCGCCTCCCCAACCCTGGTTGCCCGGCCCGGACTGATCACACCCGAGGATCTGGCGGCCGAGGCCGGCGATGGCGCGCTGATGGGCCGCCTTGCCCCGACGGCAGTGACCATGGCGGGCGGTGCCCCCGGAGCGCTCCAGTCGGTGCGCGACGGCCTCGCCGGTGTGCAAGACGAAGGGTCTCAGGCCGTGGCGTTGGCCCTTGCTCACGCACCGCTCGAGGGTTCAGACGAGCGGTGGCTTGACCTGTGCGCAGGCCCTGGTGGGAAGGCAGCGCTTCTTGGGGCCGTCGCCGCTGGGCGCGGCGCACGCCTGCACGCTGTGGAATTGCACGATCATCGCGCTGACCTGGTGCGCGACATCGTCGATCCGGCGACCGTGACCGTCGAGGTGGGAGACGGGCGGTGGATGGGTGATGCCCATCCGAGCGAGTTCGATCGGGTCCTCGTGGATGTGCCGTGCACCGGTCTGGGCGCGCTGCGGCGCCGTCCAGAGGCACGGTGGCGGCACCTGCCCTCAGACCTAGCAGGCCTCGGTCCTCTCCAACGGGCGTTGTTGACCAGCGGTATCCGGGCCACGCGACCCGGCGGACTGATCGCGTATGTCACGTGTTCGCCGCATCTTGCCGAAACGGCGCTTGTGGTCGAGGACGTCCTGCGGCGCGAACCGGGCTGTCGCGTCCTCGACGCCGGCGTCGCGGCACCTGTCCTGGGAGAGGCCGGAGTGGTTCGCAGCGACGGAACCGTCCAACTGTGGACGGATCGGGACGGCACCGACGCGATGTTCCTCGCCCTGATCGTCCGTGGTGAGTAGCGCCAGGATCGCGGCGGTGGACTGAAGGGGCCGTGTCCACGCATCGGCGAGTTTCAGGTTCTGGGGCCGGATTGCCCGGTTCTGGCCCGCAAACCTGAAACTCGCGTCGCAGACAGGCGCCCTAGACTGGGCGCTATGCCAGCTCGTATCGCTCCGTCGATCCTGTCTGCCGACTTCGTCAATCTCGAAGCCGAGGTCAGACGGGTCGCGAGCGCGGACCTGCTGCATGTGGATGTCATGGACCAGCACTTTGTCCCCAACCTGACCGTGGGCCTGCCCGTGGTGCGCAGACTGGTGGAGATCTCGCCGATTCCGGTGGACGTCCACCTGATGATCGAGGCGCCAGACAGATGGGCGCCGCTGTACGCGCAGGCCGGCGCGGCCTCGGTGACATTCCATCTCGAAGCGGCGCGCGCGCCCGTCCGCTTGGCTCGGGAGCTTCGACGCCTCGGCACCACGGTGGGGCTTGCCATCAACCCCGGCACACCCGTGCGAGCAACGGTCGACATGGTGAGCGAGGTTGACATGGTGGTGGTGATGAGCGTCGAACCGGGGTTTGGCGGCCAGACCTTCATCGAGCGTTCCCTCGCCAAGATCGCCGAGCTTCGCGCGTTGATCGACGATGCCGGGCTTGCGGTGGAGATTCAAGTAGACGGCGGGGTGGACGCGACTACCGTCCGTGCGGTGGTCGATGCCGGTGCGACGGTTCTCGTCGCCGGAGCTGCCGTGTTCGGGTCGCCCGACCCTGGCGCGGCCATCGCCACCTTGAGAGGGTTGGCGGCGAGCTGATCCCGCGGTGGCATAATATGCCGCACGTGTTTCCGGGGTCGGTGAAACTCCGAACCGGCGGTGATAGCCCGCGACCCGCGCCCCGCGCGGTTGACCCAGCGAAATCCTGGGGCCGACGGTCAAAGTCCGGATGAGAGGCAACACGGCCGTGTCATCGCGCATGGGTGCCTTCCCGGTCTGGAGGGAGCGCACCACGGGCATCGCACCGCTTGACCCCGCCCTGTTGGCTCGTGCCCTCGACGAGGCATTCGGCTTGGCGACCCTCGGTCCGGCCCACGGCCCCAACCCACGCGTGGGCTGCGTGCTGCTCGATGGGGGGAACGTCATCGGCCGTGGGACACACCGCGGGGCGGGGTCGCCGCACGCGGAAGTCGAGGCCTTGGCCGACGCCACCGCGCGTGGATGGGCCACCCGCGGGAGTACCGTCGTGGTCACCCTGGAACCTTGCGCTCACACCGGGCGGACGGGCCCGTGCGCGGCAGCGCTGGTGGACGCCGGAGTGGCGCACGTCATCTGCGCCGCACGGGATCCGAACCCCGCAGCAGCCGGCGGCGCGACCTATCTGCGTGCCCACGGCGTGGACGTGGTGGAGGATGCCGATCCAGCCCGGGCGAGGGCCCTCAACCCGGCGTGGTGGCATGCCGTCACGACAGGTCGCCCCATGGTGACCGTCAAGACCGCCGCGACCGTGGACGGCCGGATCGCCGCCGCTGACGGGACAAGCCGCTGGATCACAGGACCCGAGGCGCGCGCTCATGCCCACGAGGTCCGTGCCCGTGTAGACGCGATCGTCGTGGGAACCGGGACCGTGTACGCCGACGATCCGATGCTCAGCGCCCGGCCCGCCGGCGCGCCCGGTGGCGATGGCGCTCACCAGCCGTTACGGGTGGTGATGGGGCTGCGGGACATCCCGAGCGGGGCGCGGATCCGCGGTGAGGCGGACCTGTTCCGTCACCTGCGCACGCACGATCCAGCCGAGGTGCTGGCGGCGCTCGCCCGGGAGGAGGTGCGCCACGTGCTGGTCGAGGGCGGGGGGAGCGTGGTGGCCGCGTTTGTTCGCGCGGACCTCGTGGACGAACTCCACGCCTACATCGCACCGATGTTCCTGGGTGCGGGGACCCCCGTGGTCGCCGACCTGGGCGTCGGGACCCTGGCCCACGCACCCCGATGGGCCGTCCACGAGGTGCGCCGGTTGGGCGCGTGCGCCTGGCTCCGCGCCGAACGAGCAACCACCGACGAACAGGAGCAGTGATGTTTACGGGAATCGTTGAGGAAGTGGGGCGGGTTGTCGGCGCCGAGGCAAACCGGCTGGAGATTCAT
>JAISBQ010000032.1 GCA_031266115.1 Bifidobacteriaceae bacterium | reverse complement strand
TGAGGGTGTGCCAATCCCGCCTGCAGCGCCAAGGGAGGACCAAACCCGTGCCAACACACCCCGACCGTCCGTGGTGGCGCTAGTTCGGTACTGCTTGTGGTCAATCCGAGCTCCGACGCCTTCCATCACCCCAGATCACAGCCCTGGGGTGGAAGTGGCCACGTCCAGGGGTGTACCGGACCAACGCCAACGACGCCCCAAACACTGATCCCAGCGAGACCCTCCACGAGGTGTCCACCTTGGGTTGACCAGGCCATCCGACGGATTCAGCAGCCATTGCCACACCAGCGCCACCGCGACCCAGCTGGTGACTACCGGCACGAAGTACGCGGCCCGCAGGAACCCGCGTGCCTTCAGCTTCTGGTTCAGCGCCACCGCGATGACCAGCCCGCCGGCGTACACCAGCGGCAGATATCCGAGGATGTAGAGCAGCGTGTGGGAGAACACCTCCCCTGTGTTCGGGGAGGTCAGCAAGTCGACGTAGTTGCCCAGGCCCGCCCACTCCATCGGGGAGATCATGTTCCACCTGTGCAGGGAGATCCAGGCTGGGGCGAACATCGGCGCGATCTTGAACACCAACAGCGGGATCGCGCTCGGAGCAAGGAACAGCAGGACCCACCCGAGCTTCTTCACCGCCAACCGGTGATCACTGTTCGATGGGCCGCGTCCATCTCGGCCGCATGTGACATGGCCTAGCCCCCTGTTGGTGCCCGGCCCGCCGCCGCCACGGACAGCCGCTCCCGGACCATCTCGCCCTGGTATCCCGTCGCCCCCTCCTTGTCGAACGAGGAGGAGATGACTAATGCGGCCGCCCCGAGGGCCCACTTGTCCTCGTCCCACGGGTCCACCACATAGGGCACTGACCGGCGCGACGCCATCAGTCCGGATCGGAAGGCACTCTCGAAGCTCGACTCCCACAGGCTCCACTGCGCGGTCCCCTCGCCGAGGACTACTACCGTCTCCGGGTTCATCAGGTTGACCAATCCCGCCGTCGCTGAGCCGAGTAGACCGCCTGCCCAGCCGAATCGTTATCAAAACGTGATCGCCGGCGCCGCCGGTTGCTGGCTCGCAGAACCCTTGATTGCTGCCGATAGATAGCGATAACGATAGCATCTGACTATGGATGTCCTGATCCGCGGACTCAGTCCCGAGACAAAGACAGCTTTGGTGGAGCGCGCTCGTCGGCGGGAGCGCTCGCTCCAAAGCGAGCTGCTCGACATACTGGAGCGCGCCGCCGCCGAGCCGGTCACGCAGCCGTCCGAAAGGAGGGCGCTGCGCCTGGTGGTCGGCCGATCTCAGGGTGCTTCGCTGTGGAGGCGCGACGAGATCTACGGAGCTGGCCAGTGATGCCCATCGCGCGCAGAGTGTTGATTGACACCAACGTCTTCCTGGCGGCGGCTGATGAAGGCCGGCCGGAAAGGGGAAACGCCATTCGGGCACTCGAAGACTGGCCGGCTGGCGGTGTCGCGCTCTACACCACCACCCAGGTGCTCAGGGAGTTCCTCGTCGTGGCGACGCGGCCGGCGTCCGCCAACGGACTCGGGCTCGCCCCGCCTGACGCTCTGCGAGATGCGGCGGAGTTCGCCGAGGTGGTGACCGTTCTGCCCGAGACCCTGGCCACCTGGCAAAAGCTGCTGGAACTGGTTCAGGACCTCGGCATCACCGGTGTGTGCATACACGATGCGAGCATCGCGGCGTGTGCTCTCACGAACGGCATCGGCGCCGTCGTGACTGGCAACGCGGCCGACTTCGACCGCCTGCCAGTGGACGTGGTGGGGCTCACGGAATGAGCACGGTGTCGCGCACTTCGACCGCCTCGCGGAAGCGGCGGTCGTCCTTGGCGTGGTCGTAGAAGGACAGGACGTAAACCCAGTAGAACAGGGTGTAGGTGCAGAACGGGTATTCGGCCTGCCTGAACAGCGTGCCGATACCGTCGTGGCAAGGCCCGATGGGGGCGTGGGCATCTCAGGTGATCCGGGGAGGTCCAGTAGTCGTCCCCCAGGTCGTGACGGTGGGAGACGATGGCGTCCGCGTCGCCTCCGATCCCTGGGAATCCGGTCAACTACCGACCCGTGGTATGTTACGGTACTTGACGTACCGGCGGTCGGTATGCGTTCGGAGGAAGGGAGCTCGCGCCATGACAAGGACGAACAACTCGCAGCGGACGATCACCGCCATCGTCGATGTCGCGGGGAGGCTGTTCGCCCTCAGGGGCTACGAGCAGACCACTATCCAGGACATCGTGGACGGGCTGGGCATGTCCAAGGGCGCGATCTTCCACCACTTCGGCTCCAAGGAAGAGATCGTGGAGGCGGTGCTCGCCCGGCACTCCGTCAAGCTCATCGCGGCCGCCGATGCCGTCGCTTCCGACACGTCCATCCCTGCGGAGGAGCGTCTAGTCCGGACCGCGAAGGCGTTGCATGTCAGCGACGACGACGGGCTGCGGATGGTCGAGCATCTGCACAAGCCGCAGAACGCACTGATGCACCTGAAGATGGAGCGCCTGCTATTGGACGATGCCGCTCCCATCCTGGCGCGGGTGGTGCAGGACGGCGTGGAGCAGGGAGTGTTCGATACGCCGTACCCCCAGGAGGTGACCGAGATGATCTTGGCCTACTCCAACAGCGCGTTCGATGCCGGGCATCTTGCCGCTTTCACCGTGGACGAGCTGGCGCACAAGGCCCGGAGCTTCATCTGGGCGATCGAGCGCCTCCTCGGTGCGAAAGACGGGAGCTTGAGCGGCCTCATCCGCATGTTCGATGGACTGGATCAGCCGGATGGACGCGATGGCGGCGAGTGATCCCGAGGCATCCGTCCCGCCGCATCCGAGGAACTTCCGGCTGCTGGTAGCCGGTCAGATCGTCACCGTGCTGGGCTCAGCGCTGTTGCGTTTCGCCCTCTCGCTGCACGTCCTGGACACCACCGGGCGTGCGGACCTGTTCGCCGCCCTGTTCGCCATCTCCAGCGTGCCAGTCCTGCTCGCACCGGTGGGCGGGGCCATCTCCGACAGGTTCAACCGTCAACGGTTGATGGTGCTCTACGACATCATCTGTGCCGGTGTCACGATCGTCTTCCTATTCATCATGGTGGCCGGCCATGCGTCTGTGCTCGCGGTCGGAGCGGTGATGGTGGCCCTCGGCGTGGTCGGCGCGATGGAGACCCCGAACGGCACCGCCTGTATCCCCCTGCTCGTGGAGCGGAGCAAGCTGGAGTCCGCGAGCGGCATCGTCCAGGCCGTCCAATCCCTGTCTGGCATGGCCGCGCCCGTGCTCGGCGGCGTGCTGTATGCCGTGTTGGGTATCCAAGCGCTCGTCGCCTTGAGTGGCGCGGCCTTCGCCATGGCAGCCGTCACCGAAATGTTCATCCGGATTCCGTTCACGAGGCGCCCGCGGGTAGGCGGGATGGTCCGCACCCTGGCCGGCGATCTGGCAGAGGGGTTCGTGTACGTGTGGAATACCCCGTCTGTACGCAAGCTGACGGTGATCGCGGCATTGCTGAACCTGGTCCTTGTGCCTTGTTTTCTGGTTGCCAGCCCGCTCATCCTGCGGATGACGCTGGGCAGCGGCGACGCGGCGTACGGAGCGGGAATGGGGCTGATTGAGGCCGCCTCCATCGTCGGGGCGCTCACGGTGGGCGTGTTCTCCACACGAATGCGGATTAGCACCATATGGCGATGGATCCTCGCGGCCGCCGTCCTCTTTGTTCTCCTGGCGCTGTGTGTGACACCCGTGGGGCTGAGCCTGGGGTTCTGGGCGCCTTATGCCGGGTTCATGGCTTGCCTCATGGTCATGGTGGCGGGAACTACTATCCTGTCCATTTTCGTCATCGTCCGAATACAGACAAGGACCCCCGGAGAACACTTGGGCAAAGTGATGGCGATCATTCAGGCGATGGCCCAATGTGTGGCTCCCGTGGGCCAGCTGCTCTACGGCGTCGCGTTTCAAGGCTTTTCGAACGCGACCTACCTTCCCTTGCTGATCGCGGGCGGGTTCACAGTACTGATCGCCCTGTTCGCCAGGACGACACTCAGAATGGAGTCGATATGACAGTGAACGGCGCAAGGCCCGCCGCCGTGGTCTTCACGGTGGCCTGCTTCATCGCGGCAGGAGTGTGCCCGATCGTGAATATGGCAGTGAGTGGGCAGATCACCTGGGCGGCGTATCCGCTCGCATCCATCGCGTTCGGTTTGGCGGTCGTGTTGCCGTTGGCCATCGAAACGGCATCGCCCCTTTGGAATGCGGCGAGTAGACCAGGAGGCTTGTGCGGAATGGGGCTGGGGCGTTGCTGCCGATCGGTGGCGTGTCTTGAGGGAGCTGGGGTGGGGTGTCAGGGTCCGGTACTCCACGCGATTGCGGGTTGTCATGGACTGCCTACCGGTCCTCAG
>JAISBQ010000282.1 GCA_031266115.1 Bifidobacteriaceae bacterium | reverse complement strand
CCGATCACGGGATCGCGGAGAACCGAGCGATTCCTGGCCCAACTGGGATTTGTGAAGATCGCCTCGCATCGCGTGATCGACACCGAGACGTTGGCCACACGCCTCGGCCCCGTCCAAAGCGCCCCCTCCCAGCGTGCCGCCGCCCGGCAGTTGGTGGCTCGCCGGCGCATGATGGCGCGAGCCTCCGAAGACCAACCGCGCCCAGACCAGCCCACACCAGACCAGCCCACCCAGGACTCGCCCCCCAGCCTGGGCGGGTGACCAGGTCACGTACTGGTTTGGCGCCGTCTCGCGACGTCGCTGCCTTGCCCCCTAGGCTGGGCGGGTGACCATCAGCGCTGCTGCAAGCCCGTTGGACCCAGCCGACCGAACGCCATCGGCGGCGCCGAACCGGCCGCGACTGCTGGTGATCGACGGTCACTCGATGGCCTATCGCGCGTATCACGCGCTTCCGGTGGATGCGTTGGCCACCACCTCGGGGCAGCCCACCAACGCGGTGTTCGGCTTCACCTCGATGCTGATCAAGCTCCTAGCGAGTGAACGCCCCACCCACGTGGGGGTCGCCTTCGATGTGTCGCGGAAGAGCTTCCGGACGGCGATGTACCCCGACTACAAGGCCACCAGGTCCGCCACGCCGGAGGAGTTCTCCTCCCAGGTCCCGTTGATCAAGGAGGTGTTGGAGGCGTTACAGCTCCCCACATGCGAGAAGGCGGATGTCGAAGCGGACGACATCCTCGCCACGTGGGCCACGCAGGCGGCCGGAGACGGCATGGAAGTGCTGATCTGCTCCGGGGATCGCGACTCCTTCCAACTCATCGGCCCCGATGTCACGGTTCTGTACCCCAAGGTGGGAGTGAGTGAGCTGGCCCGGATGACCCCCGACGCCGTGGTCGCACGCTATGGCGTCCCACCGGCGCTGTACCCCGACATGGCAGCATTGGTGGGCGAGACCAGCGACAATCTCCCCGGCGTGCCCGGTGTGGGTCCCAAGACCGCCGCCAAGTGGCTCACCCAGTACGGGTCGTTGACCGCCCTGGCCGAGGCGTCCCCGGACATTCCCGGCAAGGTTGGCGCCAGCCTGCGCGACCACCTCGCCCAGACGCTCCTCAACCGTGAGGTGGGCGCGTTGGTGCGCGATGTGGACCTCCCGTTGACACCCGCCGACCTGCGTGTTCGCGGCATGGATCGCGAAGAGGTTCACCGTGTGTTCGATGCCTTGCAGTTCGCCACGTTGCGCGATCGCCTGTTCGCCGCCGGAATCCTCCGCCCCGACGATGCCGCGGCCTCCGAGGTGTCCGTCTCACCCGATGTGGCCTCATCTGGGCGGTCCGTCGAGGTCGAGGTGGTCGACCTGCCCGAGGGGAGGCTCGCGGGGTGGCTCGCGTCCCGCCGGGGGACGGTCCTGGGGATCGAGGTCAAGGGAGCAATTGACCGCGGGAACGCCGATGCGTGGAGCATCGCGATCGCTGATCCCGCCGGCGAGGCGGTGGTGCTCGATCTGGAGCGCACCGGCGAGGATGGGGTACTGGCCGCCTGGTTGGCCGACCCGGCCGCCCCCAAGGCAACCCCCGAGGCCAAACGCCACTGGCATCTGTTGCGGGGACGCGGGATGAGCCTGGACGGCGTCGCCCTGGACACCACGGTTGCCGCCTATCTGTGCTATCCCGACCAGCGGACCTACGATGTCGAGGATCTCGCCGCGCGGTTGCTCGGGGAAGCCAGGGGTGCGGTTCAGGAGGACGAAGGCGGCCAGGGGATGCTCGCGATCGGCGGGGACGATGACGCAGGCAGAGCCCACACTGTCGCTCAACTGTGCGGGCCGTTGCGCGACGAACTCGACCGCCGGGGGGAGGCTGGGTTGCTCGACGGGCTGGAGATGCCACTGATCCCGATTCTCGCCCGCATGGAAGCGGCCGGGATTGCCGTCGACCCCGACACGCTCGCGGGCCTGGAGGCCACCCTTGACGCGCGGGTGGGGCAGGCTGCCGCGCAGGCCGAGGACGCCATCGGGCGCGGGGATGTCAACTTGGGATCCCCGAAACAACTCCAGGAGATTCTGTTCGGGCAACTCGGATTCAAGCCGGTCAAACGGACTAGGCGTGGATATTCCACGGATGCTGAGACCTTGGCGGAGCTTCACGCGCGCCACGGCCATCCGTTCCTCGAACATCTCCTTGAACACCGTGACGCCATCAAGCTGCGCCAGGCCGTGGAGGGGTTGGCGAAGGCGGTGGGAGACGACGGGCGCATCCACACCACATTCCAGCAGACGGTGGCGGCGACGGGGCGGCTCAGCTCGGCGGACCCGAACCTGCAGAACATCCCGGTGCGCACGGAGGTCGGCCGGCAGATTCGCGGCGCGTTCACGGTGGGCCTGGGGTATGAGACGTTGATCACGGCCGACTATTCGCAGATCGAGATGCGGATCATGGCGGACTTGTCGGGAGATGAGGCGCTGATTGAGGCATTCCGGTCCGGCGAAGACCTGCATTCCACGGTCGCGGGGCGCGTGTTTGGAGTGTTGCCGGGCGAGGTGAGCCCGCAGCAGCGGGCGCGGATCAAGGCGATGAGCTATGGATTGGCCTACGGACTGTCGGCCTATGGGCTCTCGCGTCAACTCGGGATCACGCCGGGCGAAGCACAAGATCTCATGACCGAGTATTTCGAGCGTTTCGGGGGGATCCGCGCCTATCTCGATGGGGTGGTGGCCACGGCGCGGCGGACCGGATATACCCAGACCATCATGGGACGGCGGCGGTACCTGCCGGACCTCAACTCGGACAGGCGCCAGACCCGCGAGATGGCCGAGCGGATGGCCCTCAACGCGCCCATCCAAGGATCGGCCGCGGACATCATGAAGGTGGCGATGATCGGCGTGGACCGGGCGCTGCGGTCGCGCGATCTCGGGTCGCGGATACTGCTGCAGGTTCACGATGAGCTGGTGGTGGAGGTCGCTCCCGGTGAGACCGCCGAGGTGACGGCGTTACTGCGCGAGGAGATGGGAGGGGCGGCGAAGCTCTCGGTTCCACTCGACGTGTCCGTGGGTCAAGGCCGCACGTGGGAACAGGCGGCGCACTGAGTGAGCTTGACGGAGCGGAGGCCGGATGCGCTGCTGAGGCTCAGGGGTCTATGGGAAGCTTGGTCGAGCGCGGCCCGAGCGGAGCTCTGACCGGTGGCAGGGCAAAGCGGGTCGCGAGTGCCCGCCAACGCTTTGCTATGGACCTGAATGCCTGTCCTGTCAGCTCACCTGTCGTCTGACCCTGCGGTTGGCCCCGGTCCGGACGGTGCAGCGCACGAGACCGTCCGAAACGTACAAACATTTGATCCGATGAAACTTCTGTACGTTTCCGACCCGCAAACCTTGACCCTCGGCACAGTGGCATCCGTGTGACCTGGGCAAACACCTGCGCAGGTGCGCGGCCGAGCGACGTGAGTGGTCGGAAATGTACAAACATTTGATCCAATGAAACTTCTGTACGTTTCCGACGCCCCGGTGATGCTCGTACCCCCGTGATCTCACTGTGGACGGGGCGTGAGACGAGATGGCGCCAACCCCGACGATGCCGGAGCACTCCTCACACCGCCATCGTCCCCAAACCGGCAACTCGGCGATCTACCACGCCGGGCTACTGGGGCGCCCCAAGGTTTGCGGGCGACGTGGCCGGCCTCGCCCTCTAGTACTACAGTCGGGTTTCGGGGTTTGACCTGCGGCGGTAGTGTGCTTGTTTGGCTCGGTGTTGGTGTTGGCGTCGCCAGTGGGACCAGTGGTG
>JAISBQ010000026.1 GCA_031266115.1 Bifidobacteriaceae bacterium | reverse complement strand
TACTGGTCGTTCGCGCCGGTCTGGTCGATCTCGGTGGGCCCCGCCTGCGGGTCGACATCGAGGCGCCTGGGCACCGTGTCAGGGTGGTCCGTCACGAACCCGTCCAGATCGAACAGGCCGGACCATGCCACCGCCGGCAGGCCGTGACGGATCGCGACCTCGGCGGCCAGATTTCCGCCTGAGGAGCTACCCACGGTCGCCACGTGCGCCCGGTCGAAGTCGATGTCGGAGGCGTACAGCCACGCCAACACCGACGAGATGTCATCCACCTGGGTGGGGTAGAGGTTCAGCCGCGCGGCTCCGTCGGCGAGGCGGTAGTTGGGCACGGCGACCAGGTAGCCGGCACGCACCAGGGCGCTAGCCAAACCCACTTCGTGTGCCTTGTCCCCCGTCCACCATCCGCCTCCATGAATGTCGACGATGGCGGCCCTCACCGCGCCATGTGGGCGGTACAGATCGAGCCTATGGAGCGGATCGGGCCCATAGGCAAGATCCCGCGAAATGTGAGATGCAGTCATGATGATCCCTTCCCGGGTACGTCCCCGACCCTCCACGATGTCCACGACATGGACGGCGCGGCGACGAGGATCCCTTCCTCGGTGCTTCCACCACCGTAGATTCACGCGGCGGACCGACGGCCGGGAGCCTGCCGCCATCTCGCGGCCGGGTGTGGGCGGGCGAGCACGCGTGAGCACGGGGAGGCGTACCGTATGTGCCCGGCCGGCCTCGCACTCTCGGCGGGGCGGCCTGGGCCAAGTGCGAGGAGACGATGATGAACGACGCGATGATGCGTGGACCTCAGCGCAGCACTCTCAATCGCCTGCGGCGGGCAAGCGGGCAACTCACGGCCGTGATCGCGGCCATTGAGGCCGGAGCGCCGTGCCGCGAGACGGTCATCCAATTGGCCGCCGTGTCCAAGGCGGTCGATCGCGCGGCATGCCACATGTTGGCGACAGCGATGCGCATGTGCGTCGCACCCCGCGAGGATAATCACGAGGCGACGGACGATGACATGACCGAGGCCGAGATCGAGAAGCTGTTCCTCATGCTCACCTGACGCGGCGAGCGGCGAGTGACCACCACCCTAGAACCCGGCGACCACGGGTGCCAGTGGGAGAACGCCGGCCAGGTGTCCAGCATCGACCACGGGGAGCACGCGCACGGCGGCGGCGTACGGGGCGATCGCCCGCACCAAGTCCACGCCCGCCAGGTCCACCGGAACCGCCACTCCCACGGGTAGGGCGACCATGACGCCGTCCACGGGCGTCGTGTCCGCGGACGTGGCGGGGACTGTGCGGGCCGCCTCCCGATCGACGTACCCCACGGGCACTGCGCGATCCATCACCACCACCCACGTGTGAGCGTCCAGCTCGCTCGCGATGTCCGCAACGGGAGTGTGACTCGGGACGGCGACGGCGGGCTCCAGGTGGGCCCGAACCGTCTTCCCCGCAGCACGCGAGATCGCCCGGCCTCTCCGGATCGACGCCCATGCCCCTTGGGCGACGGTGGCGCCGATGAGGATCAACCAGATGGTGCTGGTCAATCGGCGCCGGGTCTCCAGGAGGCCGAGCGCCACCATGGCAATCCCGATCACCAGCCCGCACCAGCCCGCCGCCACCATGCCTCGTTCGCGCCGACCTGTGACTCTCCACACGAGCGCCTGGACTAGCACTCCCCCATCCAGCGGGAGTGCGGGAATCAGGTTGAAGACACCGACGGCGATGTTGAGGAATGCCACCATGTAGGTGAGCGTCATCGTATGGACGTAGATGCGCGCCGCCATGTCACCGGCGGCGTAGGCCGGGAACACTCCATTGTCGGATCCCGCTCGGAAGGCGAACCACGCCAGCGCCCCGAGGACCAGGTTGGCGACCGGTCCCGAGGCCGAGGTCACTGCAGCCTTGCCAGGGGTGGGCATGGGCGCCGTGAACGTGGTCTCCCCTCCAAAGAACGTCAGCGCGTACTCCCGGACGCCAATCCCCACGGCTCGCGCCGCCCACCCGTGCGCCAGTTCATGGACGAGAACGGTGGCGAACAGGATCACCACGGCGCCCACGGCGCTGACGATCTGCACCGACCGATCCTCGGCGAACCCGTCGACGAACGTCGCCGCGACCAGCAGCGCCACCACCAGCCAAGACCAGGTCACCACGACCGGTGCCCCTTTGATCCTGGCGATCCGTAGGCCCTTGACGTTCACCCGCCCACCCTAGTGCGCGCCCGGTCGCGGATCGCTCACGGTATCCCCATACCTTGACGTTCACCCGCCCTAGTGCGCGCCCCAGCCGCGTTACCCTCATCACCGTGCGAACCCCAGGCCTGTCCCCCTCCCGCGCCCAGGATTTCGCGCGATGTCCCCTGCTGTTCCGGCTGCGCGCGGTCGACAAGACCCCCGAGCCACGCACCCTCGCACAGGTCCGCGGGACCGTGACGCACCTGGTGTTGGAGCGGGTGTTCGACCTTCCGCCCGCCGCACGCACGCCAGATGGCGCGGCCAGCCTCGTCCCCGCAGCCGTGGACGATGTCGTCGCCACAGATCCCCCGCTGGCCGCACTGATCGAGTCCGCCGGTGGGCGGACAGCGTTCGTGGATCAAGTCACCTCACTGGTAAGGGCTGATTTCTCGCTTGAAGACCCGAGCCGCTTGGCGCCGGAGGCACGGGAGCTGTGGATCGAGGCACCCATCGGCGGGCCCGATCCGGCCACGACGATGACGGTACGCGGCTATATCGACAGGCTGGATGTGGCGCCGGGCAGTGGCGCCCTGCGGATTGTCGACTACAAGACGGGAAAGGCGCCGCGGCCCGCGTACCGGAACGAGGCGCTGTTCCAGCTTCGCTGCTACGCGCTCGCCATCTGGCGCACGCGCGAGGTGGTGCCCGCCATGCTGCAACTGCTGTACCTCGCGAGCGGCACCGCCGTTCGCGAGGAACCCGCGCAGGCCGATCTGGAGCGGACCGAAGCCCGCCTGCTCGCCCTGTGGGACGGCATCGTCCAGTGCGCCCGCACCGCCGACTGGCCGGCCGCCCGCGGGCCGCTATGCCCGTGGTGCGCGTTCCAATCCCAATGCCCAGCATTCGGCGGCGTGCCGCCGGCGCCGCCGGAAGACACCCTCCCCCGCCTGGGCCTGACCTGACATGACGCCATCGGCGGCTACAGACCGCCGATGAGCCTGTTGACGACCTCGACAACGCTGCCCACGTCGAAGCCCTGCCGCTCGACTTTCGTGATGCGGGACACCGAGAAGCTCCGCGGCTGCTCACAGATCGCGTATGAGCGTTCACTGAGATGGATTCTCGTAGCCCAGGGGCGTTCAGCGCTGGTCATGGGGACAGCGATCACGAGTCCCATGGTTCGCGCCAGACGCTCGTCCGACAGCACCAGATGCGGGCGATGCCCTCGCTGTTCATGTCCGTGAACCGGCTCCATCGACACCCAGACCACATCCCCGCGCCCGGGTACGCCGGCCATCACACGTCCGCCGCATCGATGAGCTGGTCCTCCACTGCATAGTCCTCGTCGAGACTGTCACCGTCACCGGCAATCGCGGCTGCGTAGGACTGCGGCGTTACGTCCTCGAACGACTGCCAAAACCGGCTGCACTCGTAACCATCAAGCAGCAACTGCAGGAACTCGTCAATGGTCTTCGACTCCCTCGCGGCCCGCACCTTGATGCGGGCGCGGGTCTCCGAGCGGATAGCGATCGTTGTACGGCTCATATGCGCATATTATCAGACTCCGCAGTCAGACTCACACCGTGCGGACTACCCGTCCATCGGCAATCTGCCCCAGCAGATCGACGGTCAGCTCCTCCAGACTGCCCACACGCGACAGCCCCGGCGCGTCCGGGACGTCCACGATGAAAGGGATCGCGACCGCGGGCATGCCCGAGTTGATGGCCGCCTGGACACCTGTGTGGGAATCCTCCAAGATCACGCAACGCCCCGCCTCCACGCCCAACAACTCAGCCGCCCGCCAATAGCCCTCGGGGTCAGGTTTACCGGCACTGACCTCCTCCCCGGGGACGATGGCGCCAAACGAGCCCGCGGGAAGCGCATCGGCCACCGCCTGGGCATAGTCGCGGTAGGACGCGGTCACCATCGCGCACGGCACACCCCTCGCGAGACACTCGGCGATCAACGCCTGCGCACCCGGCCGCCACGGCACGCG
The DNA here is from genome assembly GCA_031266115.1 of Bifidobacteriaceae bacterium. Taxonomy (GTDB): domain Bacteria; phylum Actinomycetota; class Actinomycetes; order Actinomycetales; family WQXJ01; genus JAIRRT01. The sequence continues at coordinate 360 of JAISBQ010000026.1, read as the reverse complement.
CTCACCCATCCGTGCGATCACGCCGTCGAGCAGGAATCGCACGATCTCGTCGACGCTCATATCCACACCCCGTGCCCGAAGCGCCTCCCCGGTGCGGACCAGATCGTTGCCCACCATCGCCAAGGCATCCGCGTCGGTCCAGGTCCCACCAAACCGCTCAATGAGCGCGTACTCCCCCTCGATCCAATACGACTCCGAATCGACGAGCGTCCCATCCAAATCCCACAACACACCGGCGGGCTGACGCCCGCCCACAGATGGGTCCCTCACACGGCTCCTTTCCATGCACCGGGGCGCGTGCCCCGGTGCACGATGCTACCGTCGGGTCTGTCCACGTCATCCGTACCCTGCCTCACCCTC
>JAISBQ010000024.1 GCA_031266115.1 Bifidobacteriaceae bacterium | reverse complement strand
CCAGGTCGGTCAGCACGGGGGACGACCCTGAACGCCTGGAAGGCGATCTCGGCGGAGGGAAGTTTGTTCTGGACCACTACCACGCGCGACTACCCGGAGTGGTCCGGGAGCAGCATGATCGTCGAAATGGACGCTGGTCTGATCCCAGCCGCGCAAGTGGCTGTCGATCCGAGCTTCGCGATGACTGGGATGGAAACCCAATCTGACGGTTATTTCGTGTGCTTCGCACGAGCAAGTCGCCCTGTCCGGACGTGGGATTCTCGCGACGGGCTGTCGGATCCGCGCAGGCCGTCCACGAGTGTGGATGGCAGCGGGATCTCGGACATGGAAAACGCCGGATACTCCTTGATGACCTTCTCCGAACCGGGTCTGTACTACCTGACTGTCGCCTCCACCGTGGTCACCGCTGCGGGCGAGACCCTGACGGACAGCGCGGCGTTCACATTCGTCGTCGGTTCCGAGATCGACCCGGCCACCGTCACCCCCGCACCCCAGCCGGACGATGACGGCCCAGGCGGCGACGACTGGGCCCGCGACGATGGCGTGACGGTCTTCCACGAGAGTGATGTGCGCATCGCGCCCGTCCTCCAGGAGAACGGGGATCTGGATCTTCGCGTCGCGGACCATACCGCGTGGCAGTCGCAGTTCGTGGACGCGGACGAGGCCGTTTTCTACCTCCCTGATCGCGATGACATGTGGCCAGGCGAGTGGGCGGATACCCCCAGCGCACAAGGTCGCTGGGATCTGGTGGTGCCCCGGGATACCGTGCCGTGGCGCACGTCGGGGTACATCGACCAATCCCATGCCTACTACAAGAACGAGCTGATGATCAGTCTCGACGGTGCTCATGCGAGCACGGTCGAGACACCTACCTCGGTGGGCTTGCAGTCAGCGACAGGCCCGGGCAACGTCACGACCTACACGTCGGGCAACACTAACTTCCTCCCCGCCGGGATGCCCGCCTGGGACTCGCGGCCCTCGGCAACATCCACCGCCATCGTCCTCAATGACACCGGGCCGAATCCGTCAAACTATGGCGGCGACGTGGGATTCAGGCACGGATCGGGCTGGGTCTTCACCGAGGCGGGAACGTATTGTGTGACGTTGCGGGCCATGCAAGGCGACCACCTGGCGGCGGCGACCTTCACCGTGGTGGTCGGCTCCGACATCGACCCCCGCGACGTTCCGGTGTGTACCCAGGTGGCCCCGGTTCGGCCGGATGGGGACGATGGCGATCCCTCCGATCCCGACCCAGACGACCTCGACCCCACGGTCACCTACCTCGACATCGGCCACACGGACTTGGCGGTGGACGTGGTCGATGGCCACACCGCCATCGGCGTCGATGACGAGAAGTTCTACGACCTCGACGACACCATCTGGGTGGGCCAACGTCCCACCAACGCCTTCACGGTTCCCACCGTCACCCCCACCCGTGACTACTCCCTCATCGGCGAACCCGGGACGCCGTTCTGGGGGTTCACCGAGAGCAGCAGCTCGGCGACCTCGCTGTGGCCGGGCCTGTCGCTGATCGGTATCCGCGCGGGGGAGATCCTCAACAACTCCTTGAGTTCGGTCACCCTGCTCGGGGTGTCCGGCCCCGGCAACGTGGTCATCTTCGGCGATTCGGCCGCCACCGGGGAACGGATAGCAAGCCACGTGTACTGGAGCAGCACGCAGGGCTACCCCCAGTCGCGGTCCTTCGAACGCGGCAACCACTCCCACATGAACTGGGCCTTCACCGCCCAGGGCGTCTACTGCCTGAACTGGCAGGCCACGCTGCGCCTGCCCGATGGCGTGGACTCCACCGCCACCGAACAACTCACCGTCGTGGTGGGCCCCGACGTCAACCTCGCCGCGGTCCAGCCGTGCGGGCGCGACACCCAGGCCCCGGCGCCGGTGGGCACCGTGACCACCCCGGCAACCCTGGACACGGCGCCGGTGCTGCTGGGCGCTTCCGGGCAGGCGCTCATCGCGCCCTACCTGGACGATGGCGCACTTCAGGTATTTGCCCGCGTCCAGGATTCCCCGACTGGGCCGCTGGTCAACCGCGACGTCGAAGCGGTGATCTTCTCCACCAACTACATCCGCCAGGCCGGGTACTACGGCGGGGACGGCGGCTGGTGGGCCGGATGGGACGAGAGTTCCAGCCGGGTGGCGGACATCTCCTGGGACACAGCTTGGCTTGACCGTGCTGGCCTCGCTGGGGATCCGACCCTCGCTCTCGGCGCCGTCGAGGGGCCAGGGGACGTGAGCGTCATGCGCGGGGAGTGGATCGGGACGCCCACCATCGCGATCGCCGACGCCCTTGCCCTGAGCACCGCCGCTGACGGTCCCCGCGAGACCCTCCTGCGCGCGGGCTGGCGCGAGCGGCACGTGGTCCATTCCTTCTCCGCCGCCGGCGTCTACTGTGTGCCGTTGACCTGGGCAGTGGAGTTGTCCGATGGCGCCACAGCCGCCGTCACCAAGACCCTCACCTTTGTGGCCGGGTCAACCACCGCCGGCGCGGCGGACTATGTGGACAGGTCCGGCATCGTCCCGTGCGCGGCCGGCGGGTACGCCACGCAGCCCGGCGGCGGGGATGGCGGAGATGGGCCCGGCAGCGGCGACGGCGGTGGGCAGGGGACTGACTACGACGCGGTGGTGCTCGACATCGGCCATGCGATATCGCCAGCACGGTCGAGGACGGCCACCTGGTGACTACGATCAAGGACGGCACCGCTGGAGCCGATGAGCCCGTCTACCGGGCTGTGGAGGACGTGGTATTCCACGTGGCCCCGGGCGCCCAGACGACCGTGCCGGCATCGGACGGGGAGTTCGGCTTCCTCGGCGCGCCCGGGGCGAGCGTCTGGCAACTGCCCGCCACCCAGAATCCGTTGCTGCTGTGGCCGGGCTGGTCCACCGAGGATCTTTCCCACGGTACGGCGCCGGATGGAGTGCGATGGACGCTGACCGCGATGGACGGACCGGGCGAGTTCGCCTTGTACGAAAGCGGGGCGTTCGGCACGCCGGTCCTGCGATGGAACACCCGCGACGGGATCACGGACGCGGATGCCTTTACCATCGCCGAGGGCGTCCACGCCCACGGGAACTGGGCGTTCAGCGCGGAAGGCGTGTACTGCCTGGCGTTCGACCGTTCGGCGACCCTGGTTCCAGGCGGGGAGCAGACGGCCGCCAACGTCCTCGCTGTGGCAGTGGGCGACATCGACCCCCACGGCGTCAATCCCGCGGCGTGCTTCACCGACTCGGGCGAGCCCGGTGAACCGAGCGAGCCGAGCGAACCCAGCGAACCCAGCGAACCCAGCGAATCGGACGGACCCGGGTCCAATGGCGGCGACAACGGCGGCGAGGACACCGCAGGCCCCAGCGTAGGCGGCGACACCGCAGCAGGCGCGGATCCGCGAGTCGGAAACAACCCCGGTTCCGGCACCGGCATCGGTGACGCTCCGGCCGTTCCCCCCGACCTCACCCCACCCGCCACCATCCCCGGGCTCGCGGCACTGACCACGACAGTGCCGAGAATCCGAGGCACCGCGAGGGTCGGACTCACCCTG
>JAISBQ010000093.1 GCA_031266115.1 Bifidobacteriaceae bacterium | reverse complement strand
GCGTGCCCGAGGTCGTCGGCAAGTGGCCGGGGCCCGCCGCCGTCGTCGGGAAATCCGAACTGAGCCTCGACCGCTGGATCGTCGGGGAGGTTCTCGGAGGCGGCCTGCTGGTATCCGGCTTGTCGGTGGCCCACATGGGAATATGGCTGGCCGCGTTCCTGGGCGCTTCTTCCATCGCCCTGATCGGCCAAGACCTGGCGTTCGCTTCGGATGCGGACTCGCGGACATCCCATGCTTCGGACACGGTGACCCAGGCGGCGGCGGCATCGGCGTCGGTGAGCCTGTCGCGGACAGCGTGGGCGGCGCCATCGTCGGCTGGGTCGGTTCCGGTCACGGTGACCACCAACCGGCCCGAATGGACCGCGACCTCCAACCAGCCGTGGCTGGGAGTCGCGGAGGGCCACGGTGTGTCAGGGCGGACGGTGGCGGTCGAGATTCAGGCAAATCCGGGGCCGGGTTCGCGGACTGGCGTGGTGACCGTGACGGCTGGCGGGGGGAGCCGGACGCTCAGCGTGACCCAGGCCGCCGGGCCGGGGCGCGTGACCACGTCGCCGACCGTGTGGATTGCGCCAGCCGGCGGCGGAGCTGATGCCCTGTCCGCCGTGATCACCGGTGGGGCGTCCTGGACGGCTAGCGAATCGTCGTCGTGGCTGGCACTATCGACCACCGGCGCGGTGGCCTCCGGCGGATCGCGGACGCTCACGGCCAGCGCCAATACCACCACCTCGCGGCGCAGCGCCACGGTGACAGTCAGGTCCGGGTCGGATTCGACCACGATCACCGTGATTCAAGATACCACTCGGGCTTTGGCGGTGAGCCGCACCACGTGGAGCCCCTCGGATCGCGGGGCCTCGGTCAGCGCCTCGGTGGACGTGTACAACGAGGGGATCTGGACGGCCATCTCGGATCAGCCGTGGCTGTTGACCGGCGGTCCCACCGGTCCCGGCGCGGACGGCCTCACGCTGGTCGCCGAGCCCAACGCCGGTCCTGCGCGCGCGGGCACCGTGACCATCACGTCGGGAACCCAGACCGTGACCGTTCGGGTCACCCAACGGGCGGGGTAGGCCACGGTCGATGAGCGCCCCCCGCCCCCCGCACCGCGCCCTCCCGTCCATCCGCTCTGGTCACCCGCGCCGCAAGGTCAAGGCCTTTCGCGGCGCGGGCGCCAACGGGGCGCGGCGTCGTGCCCTTCTGCGCGCACCAGTCACCTTCAGTAGCATGAGCGCTGGTGAGAGAGGGGACAAGCCATGATGGGGTCATCGTCCACGCAGCCGTGGCTGCGGTACTACGGCGACCGGTGCGCCGATCTTGACGTTCCGGATCAAACCCTCTACGAAATGCTGGCCGCCTCGGCGAGCCGGTGGCCCCGGCACCCCGGGTTGATCTACATGGGCATGAGGATGACGTTCGCCACGCTTCTCGCGCAGGTGGATCGGTGTGCAGCCGCCTTGGCGGCGGCCGGGGTGGCGCGGGGAGACAGTGTGACGCTTGCGCTGCCCAACATTCCGAACGTCATCGTCCTGTTTTATGCCCTGAACCGGATTGGGGCGCGGATTGTCATGGTGCATCCGCTGTCCTCCCCCACCGAAGTGGCCCATTATCTGAAGGAAACGGGCAGCACGTTCGCAGTGACTGTGGACATGTTCTACGGCCGGTTTGCGCCGATTCTCGCGTCGACTCCCGTGAAACGGCTCCTCATCACCCGAGTTTCGGACTATCTGCCACGCGTCGCGGCGATCGGCTTTGCGCTGACCAGGGGTCGGTCGATCGATCCGGTGCCGGTGGGAGATCCCGCGATTGTGACGTGGCGGCGTTTCATGAAGTCGGCGCCGACGGCGGGCCGGTATGAGCGCGTGATCGATCCCGACGATGGCGCCGTGGTGCTGTTCTCCGGTGGCACCACGGCCCTGCCCAAGGGGATCGAGTTGTCCTCGGCGGCCTTCAACTCCCTCGCGGTCGCGATGACCATGATCGGCGGGTTCACCAGCGGCCAGAGCGTCTTGGCCATCCTTCCGGTGTTCCACGGCTTCGGTCTGGGGCTGTGTATCCATACCGCGCTCAGCGTCGGTGCCCACCCAATCTTGGTTCCCGAGTTCTCGGTCAAGATTTACATCGACAACCTCGTCAAACACCGGCCGTCCTACATCGCGGGCGTCCCCACCCTGTTCGAGGCGCTGCTTCGGGACTCACGGTTTGGCCGAGTCGATTTTTCGCAACTGGTGGGCGCCTACTGCGGTGGGGACAGTCTGACCGCAGACCTGAAGCATCGGGTCGATGGCGCTATCGCCGGGCAATCCGGCACCGTGGAGTTGGTCGAGGGATACGGGCTCACCGAATGTGTCACCGCGTGTGTGCTGTCCCCACTCGGTCACTATCGCGACGGGTCCATGGGTGTGCCCATCCCTGGTGTCCTGGTCAAGGTCACCGATCCTGACACCGGTGCCACGCTGCCCGCGGGACAGTATGGCGAGATCTGTATCACGGGCCCCACGCTCATGAAGGGCTACATCAACGACCCCGAGGCGACCGCCTACGCGTTGAGGACACACGATGATGGCCGCACCTGGCTGCATTCCGGGGATACCGGGTGGATGGACTCCGACGGCTATGTCTACTTCCGGGGCCGCATCAAGCGGATCATCAAGGTGTCCGGAATGAGCGTCTATCCGATGCAGGTCGAGCAGGTCCTTGAGGCACACCCGCTGGTCTGGCGCGCGTGTGTGATCGGCACGCCGGACGATTACCAGATGGCGAGCGTCAAGGCGTTCGTGGTGCTGGGACCGGACGCGGGCGGCGACGAGGCACGGGTTCGGGATGAGTTGACGGCCCACTGCCGCAAACACCTCATCAAGTGGGCGGTTCCCCGCGCGATTGAGTTCCGGAGCGAACTGCCCACCACGCTCGTGGGGAAGATCGCCTACACGGAACTAGAACGCGAAGACCACGCGGGCGGGGAGCAGCCGGGGGCGTGAGCCGGGCTGGGGCTGGCTCTACTGGTCAGCGGGGCTGGCGCGGAGTCTGGAGCGACTGGGTTCAACCGCCGGAGTCTTGCTCACGAAGGTGCGCTATTCGTAGACATGGTCGCGTTTCCCGATGTCGATCGCGATGGCGATGGCGATGGCGACTACGACGAGGCGAGTGTCGCATATGTCGCAGATCACTCGGTAGGCGCCGATCCGGTACCGCCACAGCCCGGCCAGCCGTCCGGTGAGCGCCTTTCCCCGCGTCCGCGGATCACCCGAACGAACGACGGCTGTGAGCGCGTCGCGATGGGGTCGAGGAAGAGTCATCGTCCGTCGGTCCCGCTGGGTGTGGCGAGGGCACCTGGGCTGTCGGGTCACAGGCCGCCCTACCCGGGGATAGGGCCCTGTCTGGATGGTCGGGTGGTGTGGACTGGTCGGAAACGTACCGAAATTCGCTGCGATGAAGAGTCTGTACGTTTCCGACGCACGGACCGTTCCCGGCGATTTGGTGGCAACCGTGTGACCTGGGCAGACACTCGAGCGGGACCCGTGGTCGAGTCACGCGGATGGCCGTAACCGTACCAACATTTGTCGCGTGGCGTTTTCGGTACGTTTCCGACACCCCCTCACGCTCCTGCCCGTCGTGAGCTGGACGCAGGGGGTGCAGATTGTCTCACCGTTTCCCCAAAGGTCGCCGCCGTACCAACCCAGGGCCTGAGGCGAGGGCGTGGCAGCCTAGGCGCTCGTCAGACGGCGGGCACCCGTCCTCGAACCGTGCAGATCCTGCGCCGACCCTTTCAGGTTCGAGGGCTCTCGGAGGCGGCTTCGGCCCCCAAACCTGAAACTCGGCGAATGGGGCGCGCCCAGTATCGGCGAGTCGCCCTTGGGGGGGGGTAGCTAGGCGCCGGTGGGGCCGCCGACGCCTAGCTACCCCATGGATCCGAGCGAGCTAGCTCACCGTCACCGTGTAGGACTTGGACTTGGATCCGGCCTTGACCGTGATCTTCGCCGTGCCGGGCGCCTTCGCGACCAGGCGGCCTACCTGGTCGATCGCGGCGATGGTCGGTGCCGAGGACTTGTATGTCACGCGGACCTTCGCCGCCGAAGCCGCCTTGTACGATCCGGTGACCGACGCGGCCGAACCCACGGTGAGTGTCTTCGGGACCGTGGCCGACACCGAGGTGACTTTGGCCTTCGGCTTCGCGGCGAGGACGGTGACCTTGATGGTGGCCGTCTTGCCGCCAGCGGACACCGTGACCGTCGCCTTGCCGGCCTTCTTCGCCGTGATGGTGCCCGCCGCCGAGACGCTCGCGATGGACTTCTTCGACGACTTCCAGGTGACCTTCCCTGCCACTCCCGCCTCCGTGTAAGACTTCGCGGGGATCTTCACGCGGGTGCCCTTGACCAGCACCACGGACTTCTGCGCCGCCTTGACCACCACAACCTGTCCGCTCGCGGGGACCTGGGGCGCCTGCACGGCAGGCACCAGGGCCGCCAAAGCGGTGGCAAGCACCTGCGAGGCCTGCTGGACCTGGGCCGTGGTTGCTGCCGGGTTTGCTAGGACGGCCCGCGCTGCCGCGACCGCCGATGACGCGCCCGTCCACGATTCGGCGGTGTAGTTCGCCTGGACAAGAGCCGCGGAGGCGTCGACGAGTGCCTGAAGTGCCGCTTGGGCGCCGCGCACCTGCTCAGCGGCGGCATCGGACCCGCCGCTGGGCTGGTCTCCACCGGTCTTGTCTCCGCCAGTGTCACCCCCGCCAGTGTCGTCGCCACCCGTGTCGTCGTCGCCTGCCTGGTCGCCACCATCTGGCGGTTCGACTGGAGCGATAGCCAAGGCGGAGATCGCCGAGACCAGCGAGTTGGCGGCGGCGTTGATCACGGCCTGGGACGCCGCGGCGGGATCGTCGAGCACGCCGCGGGCGGACGTGACCGCGGCTTGCAGGACGGTCCAACTGGCAGCCGTGTAATCGGCGGCGTCGAGCGACTGAGCAGCACCGGCCAGCGACGCGAGCACGGCCGGGTCTCCGCGCGGCACAAGAGCCGAACCGGCGGCCGCCAGTGCGCCGGAGAGGATCGCCTGAGCCACGACGATGTCGGCCTGCGTGATCGCGGCGGTCTTGGCTGCCCGCGCGGCTGCGATTGCGGAGGTGAGCCCGGAGGACTCGGCTGAGCCGGTGGTCGCGGCGTCCGCGGCCGCCTCGGCGGCGGCGATCGCGGCGTCGAGCCCGGCGGTGGCCAGCACGGCGTTGACCACCGCGGCGGCATCGACCGTGACGTACTGCGCAAGGTCCGGATACAGCGCGGTGTACGAGCCAACCTCGATTCCGCCCACGCCCTGCAGCCCGGCCAATTCGGCGAATGGGGCGGAGTGCATGGTGGTGGTGAGGATGCGGGCGGCATTACGTTGGACATCTCCGAGGCGCATCGGGGTCGAGAAACCGTAGGTGAAGCTGACCCTGAAGCTCGTCATCGCTCCACCGATGTCGCTCGTCACGTTGTCGAGCGTGATCGCAGCGATCTGAGCGGGACTCAGCACGGCCGCGTCACCAGGATCGAAGGCCAGCGGGTTGCCGCCGGAGACCAATTCGCCCACAAAGTCGTAAGCCTCTTGCACCGAGGTGAACGGCGTCATCGGGGTGACGGTGCCGCCACCCCAGGGCCCGCCCCCTCCGGCCACCGTGCCGCTGCGCAGATCGGCGCCGACAATGCCGCCGTCAACCACCGTGGTGCTCGTGTGGTCGCCCGACGCCGAGATCTCTGCGTTCCCCAGCGACAGCGGGAAGGTTGCCGGCATGAAGAAGAACGGCGGGAACGACATCGCGGGATTCGCCGTGATGGCGGGCAATCCGAACAGATCGAGGGTGGGTTCCACCGCGAGGAGCGACTGGATCACCGACGCGGCCGCCCCGCCCGGCTCGATGAGGTCGTTGCCCGCGTACATGTTGCCGAGCAGGGAACCACAGCCACCCCAGTCGGTCATGACGGTCCCGTCGAATCCCCACTCCCCGCGGAGGATATTGGTCAACAGGTCGTAGTCACCCGCGACACAGTGGCCGTTGATCTGGTTGTACGAACTCATGACCGCCATCGGCTGTGCGGACTTGACGGCGATCTCGAACCCCTTGAGGTAGATCTCCCGCAATGCGCGCTCGTTGATGACGCTGTTGCCGCCGCTGCGGCTGGTCTCCTGGTTGTTCCCGGCGTAGTGCTTGAGCGTCACGCCCACACCAGCGTTCGATTGGACACCGAGGGTCTCTGCGGTCGAGGTCAGGCCGGTCACCAGGGGATCCTCGGAGAAATACTCGAAGTTGCGGCCGTTGAGCGGGTCGCGGTGGATGTTCTGTCCCGGCGCGAGCCAGAGGGTCGCGCCGTAGGTGACCATCTCCTCGCCGATGGCGGTCCCCACCTCCTGAATGAGATCGGTGTTCCACGTTTGGGCGAGCATGGTGCCGATGGGCCAGGCGGTGCAGAACTGGTACCAGTCGTGGCCGGCAGTCGTATCGGACCACTGCTGGGTGATCCGAAGGCCAGCTGGTCCGTCGGACAGCGACATCTGGGCGATGCCCAGGGCCTCGTACAGCGAGGTGGTGTACCCGGCGGCGCCGTTGGCGGACAGCGTGGTGCCGCCAAGGCTCGCGCCTTCGACGATGTTGGCGAGCTGCGTCACACTCAACGACGCCACGAACTCGTCCATAGTGACCGCGCCCTTGGCCACGTCGAACAGCGTGGGTGTGCCGGTGACGGTCACCTGGCGGACGGTCTCGCCCTCCTTCGCGGTGTAAGGAGCGCCAGATCCCTCCCAGTCACTCGCCTCGCCAGCGTCGATGAGCGCGGTGGTCGCGGCGATCGTCGACCCGTCCAACTCGTAGAACGGCGAGGTGGTGGGCACCGTCACCGTCTGCTCAAACGGCGAGGCGTTGGTGGGGACTGACACACCGGCCGTGTCGATCGCGAGTGCCGGAGCGGCCGCGATCTGCGCGGCCTCACCTGGATAGGTGTAGAAGTCCGCTGGGTTCGAGGTGAGTTGAGAGGCGTTGAGGGTGCGTTCGTCGTTGACCTCGTTGGCCAATTGCTCGGTGACGAGGGTCGAGGCGACCGTGAGCGAGGCGGCCACGGCGGTATCCCTGGAGGACGCGCCGACGCGAATCGCATAGCGGCCGGCCTCCAGGACGTAGGCGGCGGTGGCCTCGTCGTAGGAAGACATCTCGCTGGTGGGGAAGGACAGGGTGAGTGTTTGGGCCTTGCCCGGTGCCAGCACGTCGGTCTTGGCGTAGGCGGCGAGCTCCTGGTAGGGCTTGTCGAGCCCGGTGGCCGGTGCCGAGAAGTAGACCTGCACCACTTCCTTGCCGGCCACGGTTCCGGTGTTGGTCACGGTCGCGTGGACGGTGACGGCGTCGGCATCGGCGGTAACAGTTCCCGGTGTCACCCCGAAGGTCGTATAAGAACTGCCGTATCCGAATGGATAGGAGACCACCGAGGCGGGCGCGGTCCGGTTGATGGACTTGTAGAACGAATCGAAGTACCGGTAGCCGACATAGATCCCCTCCGGATAGTTTTCGAGGTCCGTGACCCCGTCGTTTCCGGCGAAGATGGACGATGCCGGATAGTAGCTGTACTCCGACGCCCACGTATCGACGGTCTTGCCTGAGGGATTGACGGCGCCGCTGACCACGTCGAACAGCGCACGGCCGGATTCCTGTCCGGCTTGGCTCATGAGCAGGAGAGAATCGACGGC
>JAISBQ010000155.1 GCA_031266115.1 Bifidobacteriaceae bacterium | reverse complement strand
CAAACGCGTACGAGACCGGGCCGGTGAAGTACTGGTAGGTGCGCCCGGAGCGTCCCTCGGTGGGTGCCAGGGCGTAGTCCCACAGGTTGGGCAGGTCCGTGAGATCGGAATACCACGTGAACGGCAAGCGTCCGGACGGGCTGATCTGCCCAAACAGGGTTTGCGCCATCGCCGAAGCCTGCGATTGGCCGTTGTAGTTGGACCAGACGATGGAGGGAACCTCGTGGGTGACCGTGGGGCCGGATGTGGTCCAGGTGCCCCGGAACCGTTCGATGTCCATCTGGCCCACGGTCTGCATCCACACCACGGTGTGCGCGTTGAGGTTGGCTACTCTCCGCACCAGTTCGTCCTGGAACTTCGGGACATCGATGTTGGTGCGATCCATTTCTTCAGCCGATTCTCCGGTGCGTGTGCCGACCACCACGACAACGGCATCGGCGTTCTTGATCGTGTCCTCGGCCGCAGAATCCAGGCTGTACGCCCACGGGGTGCCGGCCTGTCCCTGCTGCCCGTATTCACCGAGCGTGCCGGGGTTCCACTTGACAATGAGGTGGACCGGATCTCCGCCGGTCGGCCCGGAGTAGGGCACCGCGCCGTTGGGGTTATCTGGGGTGCACGATGACGCGGCCCCGTCCGCGGGGATACTCGCCAACACGCCGCCGGTGGTCTCGCCAGGGGCGCCGGTGCCGAGGTAGACGTCGAAGAAGGCGCCCGTGCCTGGGGTGCCGGACTGGGTGAGGCACAGCTGGGTGGTGCCTGCGGGGATGTTGACATAGGCGTCGATGTACCCGCCCCACACGGAGCTTGGCGCGAAGTAGGGGCCGTTGAAGTAGCTGATGCCCTGCCAGCCCTCCCAGATCACGAACTGGTCGGGGTCTGGGGTCTTGGTCAGCGACGCCGGGTAGCCGTTGGGGGTGGCGTCGGCGCGGATTTCCTTGAGGGAACCGGCCGCGTCGCGGAAGACCAGAGCCTGGACGCCGGGCTTGGCGACGGCGTTGTTCGGGGTCACGCCGTCGTAGAACGTGGGCGGGTTTGCGCCGGGTGCGACCTCCTGGACCATGTCGGTGATCGCCGTCTTGAAGGAGCGGCCATCGCGCGGGTTGGATCCCGAGTAGCCGCCGGCGGTGAACTCGTTCGCCATGTAGCCGACCACGACAAGGTTGCGGGCGTCATCGTCAGTCAAGGGCAGGCCGGGCGTGGTGGTGAGGGTGTTGCCGTTGGCTCCCGAACGGATCGGGTTGTTCTTGAGTAGCACAGGCGCCTCGTCCGCGACGGCCTTGGATGTGGCGAAGTGCTCATCCGACGCCCACTGGTTGGCGAGCGTGTACGCGGAGGAGCGGTAGGGCACCTTCCATGCGGGATCGAATTCGCCGGTGTGCATGCGGGTGGCGAACAGGTTGTACACCTCGGCATCGAGGTTGGCCTCGGTGACCAGGCCCTTGTCGTAGGCGCCCTGCATGTACAGCGGATACGTGGTGGCCTGGCAGTCGATGTCGGAGCCGGCCTTGACGGACCAGGCGGCGACCTCTTCCTCGGTGGCGGGCCGGGTGAATCCCTCGGGTTGCCACAGGTGCCGGTTCCAGATGGTCTTCACGGCGCCGCAGTCGGTGGTGACGTGGCCCACGAATCCCCAGGTCCGCTTGGCGAGGGTCTCCAGCGCATACGTCGAGGCGGAGACGGGCACACCGTTGACCCGGTTGTAGGAGGTCATGAAGGACCGCGCGCCCACTTCGGGGCTGAGGGTGTAAGCGAAGGCCGGCGTGTAATACTCGCGAATTTCCCGCTCGGTGACGATGGCGTCGCCGTTGCGTCGGTCGGATTCGGAGTTGTTGGCGAGGTAGTGCTTGGGTGTGGACACGGCCTTGAGGTAGGTCGGGTCGTTGCCCTGGAGACCCTGGACGAACTCGGCACCGATCTGGCCGGTCAGGTAGGGGTCCTCGCCGTAGGATTCGTCGGCGCGTCCCCAGCGTGGGTCGCGGGCGAGGTTGAGCGTGGGCGACCAGTAGGTCAGCTTCTTCGGCAGACCTGTGGTGACGTTGTTCTGGGCGCGGGCTTCATCGGAGATCCCGGTGCCGATGTCGTAGGTCAGGTCCCGGTTCCAGGTGGAGGCGATGGCGGTGCCGCTCGGGTACATGGTGGACCCGGCCGGGCTGGTCACGCCGTGGAGCGCCTCGTTCCAGTAGTTGTAGGCAGGGATGCCGAGGCGAGGGATCGCTGGTGCGCCGTCGACCAGCTGGCCGATCTTCTCTTGCGTGGTCATCCGCGAGACCAGGTCCGCGGCGCGCTCCTCGAAGGAGCGCGACAGGTCCTGGTAGATGGGCACGGCGTCCGCCGCGCCGGCCGGTCCAGCCGGCCCGACACCGACCGCGGCGAGTGCGGCGACGATGCCGGTTGCGAGGAGTGCGAGCGCCCCCTTCGACCGCGTGAAGGGTGAGGTCTTCCTGAGTTGTGTCATTCGGGTATGCCTTTCGCAGGGTACGAGTCCGCCGGTGGACGCCCTGGCCGCGATGGCGGCGGACGCCGGGCCACGGCGAGTTGAGGCTGCGGCCCTGCAGCCGCCGGGGAGTCTATCGGCGCCCCTCCGGGCGCAGCAAGCCTTTTGGCGCATCTGGAACCAAGAGTGTGTCCAGCGCCGATGGCGGCGGGTGTCACCAGCTTGGTGTCGGTGTCTGGCGCCATCTGGCGGTGTTCGAACGTTGGCTTGTGGCAGTCTGGTCGGCGTAGTGCGTGTGGGCGTAGGTCCCCATTGAGGGTGGTCCTTGCGGTTCTGCGCAGGGGGCTTGGATGTGGGAGGAACCAGATGGGTGTTGTCCGTCGGTCCGCTGCCGCGGCGCTCGTGGTCTTGGGTGTGTCGATTGCTGGATGCGGTTCCGTACCTTCCGGCAGTGGTGATGTGTCGCAGGGCGACGCTCGGGGCATACCTGATGCGGAGGCCTCGATCGACAGTTACATCTACGGAGGTCCAGAACTGCAAGCGCTTCAGACGGATGCACGGGCGACGTTCATGGATGCGTGTATGGGTGAAGAAGGGTTCGAGGTTACGCCCGCTTCGGGTGGATTCTTCGGGAGTGCTGAGGATGCTGAGGAGTCCAGGCGGGCGGAGCTTGACCCGTGGTGGGGCGTGGGGATTGCGGAGTATGCCCAGAAGTATGGCTATCACGAGGTTCCCATGAGTGAGTTCTTCACGGTGACCAATTCGACTGAGACGGCACCGCCTGGCTACCTGGAGGCAGCGATGGGCACTGACTATGTGGCGGGCACGACGGACCAGGTCGGGGGTTGTGCGGGCGAGTTCGTTGCCCTTCTCCACGAGGGAGTCTCGGTCACCGAGACTGACCGGCAGGAGGTCGGGACTGAGGCGCGGTCGAGTGCCAGGAGTCAGGCGCGCGTGGCGGGTGAGGTGGTGGCGAGCGCCGAGCGGTGGAGCGAGTGCATGGCACGCGAGGGGTACTCATACTCTGACCCCCACGCCGCGCTCACGGAGTTTGCGACCATCGCAGAGCTGCCCAACGGGAGCGTGGAGTCCTATTGGGAGACGTCGAGTCCAACGGACGAGGAGAAACGCGTAGCGACGGCGGATGCAACATGCAAGGCGAACGTCGGATTCTGGGAGGTAGCGGCGACCGCCAGCCGGGAGGCAGTGGAGCGAGTAGTCGACGCGATGCGGCCAAGGCTCGAAGAACTCGCCGCGGCCAACCGCAGCCTCGAAGAGAACGCGGCAAGAATACTCGCGTCTTCATGAGGGGCCGCCACCGAGGTATCTGTCCAGGCAGGTCTAACACCTGGCGGGCTTCGATCGTGGGTGTGTTCGAGGGCACGGTGTAGTTGCAGGCTGTGAAGACGTCGGGCAAGTGGGTCTCGGCCCTGTCGGGGTGATTGACCGCTTGGGGGGTCGGGCCCTTGGGGCCCTTCTGCCAGCTGGGCATGTGCCCAGCGGGATCTGGGCTTGGCGGCGGGCCCGTCGATAGAAGGCGCACTTGGGGAGCTGGTGGCGTCGCGGCCGAATCGAGTCCTCGGATCGGCGACTTCGGAGCGAAGCTTTGTGTTCTCGTCCGCGGCGGCCATGACCGTCCATCCCGCGGTGAGGGCCGCGCCGCGCGTCTCAATCTCGATGGCGGCGGGTGTCACCCGAGCCCAGGAGGAACTACACTGGCAACGAAATCGGCGGCCGGGGTGACCATCGCCGTGACTGACCAGTCCTGTCCCCCGCGAATCGGTTGGCGACGACGCCGACCGCGACCGGGTTTGCCGCCCTTCTCGACAGTCGCCGCTGCGCGCCGCCGCGTCACCGCTTGGTCGAGGCGAACCGCTGCAGGGCTGTGTGCACCCTTACATATTGTCCGTGTGTCAGCGGAAAGGAATTCCCGATGTCCATGTCTGCTTCTCGTCTCCATCACTCGCCGTCCAAGGGGGTGAGGCGGTTTGTCGCTGTGATCACCGCGGGCGCTCTGGGCGCGTCCGGGCTGATCGCCGGAATCGGCGTGGCAGGCCCTGCCGCCGCCGTCGATTACCCCTACCAGGACCAAGACCTCCCGTTCGAGGTTCGCGCGGCCGATCTGGTCTCGCGCATGACTCTGCAGGAGAAGTACACGCAGTTCCGGGCACAGACCCAGGGCAACGGGTCCGACGCTCCGGCGATCGCCCGTCTCGGCGTGTCGCGGTACGGCTACTGGAACGAGGCGCTGCACGGCGTTGCCCGCTCCGGGCGGGCCACCGAGTTCCCCACCGGCCTGGGCATCGCGACCACGTGGAACCGCGATCTGGTCAAGCAGATGGCGACCGCCACCTCGGACGAGGCGCGGGCCTACAACAACCGGACCGTTGGCGGCAGCGGCGACACCCTGTGGGGAAACCAGGCCACCTACCGCAAGGGCCTGACCTACTGGTCGCCCACCATCAACATGCACCGCGACCCCCGATGGGGCAGAGCCGAGGAGACCTACGGCGAGGATCCCTACCTGACCGGCGAGATCGGCGAACAGTTCACCGTCGGCATGCAAGGTGAGGACCAGAAATACCTGAAGACCATCGTCACGCCCAAGCACTACCTCGGCAACAACACCGAGACCGGGCGCCATACGACATCGGCCAACTTCGCTCAGAAGGAGTTGCGCGAGTATTACACCCCGGCGTTCGCGCACCTGGTCAGTCCGGAGGTGGGCGCTCAGTCGATCATGACCGCCTACAACCGGGTCAACGAGGAGCCCGTGTCCGCGAGCCGGTATCTGATCGAGGACCTGGTGCGGCGGACCTGGGGCTTCACCGGCTTCGTGGTGTCGGACTGCGACGCCATCCGCAACGTCTGGTCCCGGCACTATTGGGATCCCGAGGGCGATGGCACGCCCATCACCTCGGCACAGGCCGTCGCCTACACACTCAAAGCCGGAACCGACCTGGACTGTATGGACAACGATTACCCGACATATTTCCCCGCCTCGCTGAACCAAGGCCAGATGTCCGAGGCGGACATGGACGTCGCGCTGACCCGCATCTTTACCTCGCGTTTCCAGTTCGGGGAGTTCGACGATCCGGACAAGGTGCCGTGGACCGGTCAGGACTACGCGTGGGCCAACCAGATCGACGCGCCGGCCCACCATGCCACCGCGCAACAGATGTCCGAAGAAGCGGTAGTGCTGTTGAAGAACACGCCCGCCCCCGGTGCCACCAAGCCCATCCTGCCGCTGGACCCCGACATCGACGACATCGTGGTGCTGGGCTACCTGGGCGGCACCGCCACCCACGGCGACTACTCGCCATCGACGAGGCTCGACAACCGCACGCCCATCCAGGGCATTACGGATGTCGCCCAGTCCATCAACCCCTCGGCGACGGTCACCGCGATCAACCCCTACGCGACCGCCCAGACCACCGGCCAAAAGCCCACCATCACCGATATCCGCTTCGGAGACGGCTCGGCCGATGTCGCCACGATCTCCAACACCACGGTCAAGGAATGGGCCGGATGGGGTGCCATGGCGCCATGGGGCTCCACCCAGCCACTGCGCGGCTCTGACCGCGTGTGGGGGGCCTGGTTCCGCCTCGACACCGATATCCCCGCCACGGCGACCACCGTCGGGTTGACCCAAGGCAACGTCAACAACACCGCGCCCGGATACCAGGTCGAGGTGCGCCTCGGCTCCTACGACGGCCCGGTTGTCGCCTCCGGCATCCCCGCCACGGGTCCGAGCGGCAGCGCCACACGCGTCCCCTATTCGGGTCCCACGGGTCCCCAGACGCTCTACTTCGTGATGACCAACACCCAGCGTCAGTACGACGACGCGGTGTCCGATCCCGGCAACGCGCTGGACGCCAACGGCTTTGAGCCGGCGGAGGAAGCCGCGATCGCCGCGGCCGACCTGGTCATCGCGTTCGTCGGAACCACCGACGGCAACGCGAACGCGGCCAACTCGGATTCGGCTGAGGACCATGACCGCGCCGAACTGCGCCTGCCCCGGTCGCAGGACACGATGATCGCCGAAGCCGCTGAGCTGAATCCGAACATCGTCACCTACATCCAGGCGATCAGCCAGGTCGATGTGACCCCCATCCAGGATTACTCGGCGGCGTTGCTGTGGTCCACGTACAACGGCGAACACCAAGGCGTGGCCGCGGGCAACCTCCTCTATGGGGTGGCCAACCCGAGCGGCAAGTTGGTCTTCACCAACTACGCGGGCGCGGAAGCCCAGCTGGAAACCGCCTACGACTATCAGATGGCGGCGGCGGACGGAAAGAACGGCCGCACCTACCAGTACTTCGCCGGCGATGTCGACTACCCGTTCGGATACGGACTGTCCTATTCGACCTTCGAGTATTCGAACATCCGGCTGAACAAGTCCTCGGTGGATGTGAACGGTTCGTTTACGGCCCGTGTCGATGTCAGGAATACCTCCAGCGTCGACGGCAAGGAAGTGGTTCAGCTCTACGCGTCGGCGCCGAACGCCGATGGCGTCACGCGTCCGGTGCGTCAGCTCAAGGGATTCGAGAAGGTCACGATCCCGGCTGGGGCGGTCAAGACCGTGGCGATCACGGTGGACGCCAAGGACCTATGGTTCTGGGACGATTCCAATGCCGATCCCCGCCAGCAGCACAAGGTCTATGACCTGGGCGCATGGACCATGTATGTGGGCGGCTCGTCCGCCGAGGGGTTGTCCGAGGGAATCGAACTGACCGGCGCGCTCGCCCCGGCCCTCAATGTGGTCACCGCAGTCCCCGACGGCGTGGTTCTCGACACCCAGATTCCCGACTTCAAGATCCATGCGAATCTCACGGCCACCCGCAACGACGATTCGTTCTATGACCTGGGCGAGATCGAGGTCGTGTGGGCCAGCTCCGATCCGTCCGTGGCCACGGTGGACGCCGAAGGCACCGTGGCTGGCGTCGCCCCCGGCTGGGCGCTGATCGAGGCGACAGTGACGGCCGATGGCGTGACCAAGACGGAGTCCTTCCCCGTCATCGTCCAGGGGCCAGATCCCGGCCGCGGGCTGGTCGCGTTTGGCGACAAGACGTTCACCGTGTCCGAAGCCTCAGCGGGAGTCCAACTCGACGCGGCGCCGCTGAATACCACCGTCACCACGACGCTGTACGGCATGAGCACCTATGACATCAACACCGCTGGCGCATCGGTGACCGGCGAGGGTGTGTTCACGGCGACTCAGCCGGGCACGGCCCGTGTGACCGCCGTGGTCACCAACACCCCACAGACCACGGTGAGAATCACGCGGACTGTCACGATCACGGTGATCCCTGATCCACTTCCGGGCGACGGATTGCCCTACATGGATACGGCGGTGGACTTTGGCGAGCGTGCCGCGGACTTGGTCTCCCGGATGACGTTGGCCGAAAAGGCGCTGCAGTTCCGGGCGACCCTGCAGAACTCTGCGAGCGTGGCTCCGGCAATTCCGCGTTTGGGCGTGGACCGCTACAACTACTGGAACGAGGCATTGCATGGTGTGGCACGAGCCGGAACCACGGCGCCTCACAACCTCGGTGGTATTGCGGCGAACAACCCGGGTACCGCTACCGAGTTCCCGACAGGCCTGGGGTTGGCATCCTCGTGGAACCCGGCTTTGGTGAAGCTGGCGGCGTCGGCCACCGGCGATGAGGCCCGCGCGTACACGAACCTCTCGGGCAAGGGATTGACGTACTGGTCCCCGACCATCAACATGCACCGCGATCCGCGCTGGGGACGTGCCGAGGAGACCTATGGTGAGGATCCGTACCTGACATCCGAGATCGGCGGCGGGTTTGTCACCGGCATGGAGGGCGAGGATCCGACCTATATCAAGACGGTGACCACGCCGAAGCACTATCTGGCGAACAACTCGGAGAACAACCGGCACGTCGGGTCCTCGGACCTCACCGAGGCGGAGTTGCGCGAGTACTACACGCCGGCGTTCGCCGCGTTGGCGGGCACGAAGTATGGGGCGACATCGTTGATGACGGCCTATAACTCGGTGAACGGTGTTCCCGCCCCGGCCAACAAGTACACGGTCGAGACACTGTTGCGCCGCACCTGGGGATTCGACGGGTTCATCACCTCGGACTGTGGGGCGATCAACGACATCGGCGATCTGGGTACGGCTGGGCACGAGTGGGCTCCGGAGATCTTGGGCCGGACCATCACGCGGCCCGAGGCGACGGCGTGGGCCATCAAGGCTGGGACGGATGTGGACTGCACCGGTGGTCAGTATTCGGGTCAGTCGATTCCGGCGGTCCGCGAGGGCTTGTTGACTGAGGATGACATCGACGTCGCGCTGATCAGGGCGTTCAAGGCCCGGATGGAGTTGGGTGAGTTCGATCCCGCAGATCAGGTGCCGTGGAAGGGCCCGGAGTATTCGATCGCGAACCAGATCGGAAATCCCGAGCACCTGGCGTTGGCCCAGCAGCTGTCCGATGAGGCTCCGGTGTTGCTGAAGAACGAGGCACCGGCCGGATCGACCGCGAAGGCGTTGCCGCTCGGTGTGGATGACGCGAAGAACGTGGTTGTGGTCGGCTATATGGCCGATGAAGTGGAGCACGGCGACTACTCTCCGACCACCACCATCGACAAGACCAACGCGGTCCAAGGCATCACGGCGGCGGCTCAGCGGCTGGCCGGCAGCGATGCCAACGTCACGTACATTCCGGGCATCACGGCCGAGACGGGCAACCGTCCCATTGTGGGCTCGGTGAGGTTCTACAGTGCGACCAACGCCTTGCTGAGCGAGGTCTTCCCGGCGGACTTCTCCGAGCGCGTCGGATGGACCAACCAGAATGCCTCTGGGCAATACCCGGTCAACGTCATGACCGCGTCCAACGCGCCTACCGGTGCGTACTTCTCGCTCAAGGGCCTGGCGGTGCCGGCCGGCGCGGCCAGGATCGAGATCGGGTCTGGTGGTCTGACCACCAACGTCATGGCTGGCGGGACGCTCGTGGTCCACCGTGGCTCCCTGGCCTCTGGTCCGGTTGTGGCCGAGGTCCCGGCGGGTCCCGCCGATCCGGCCCAGATCGCCCAGAACGCGCAAGGGCGGGTTCCGACCTACCGGACGGCCGCGTTGGCCCCCGAATTGGCCGGGAACACCGTGGACCTGTATGTCACCTATGAGCACGCCGGTCCCACGTTGACCAGCGCGGACGAGGCAGCGATCAGTGCCGCCGATGCCGTGATCGCCTATGTGGGCACCCGGCGTGGTGATTCGGCCGAAGAGTCCGACAGGTTGAGCGTCGATTTGCCGCGTGGTCAGGCTCAGTTGGTGAAGGTTGTGGCTGGGTTGAATGCGAAGACGGTTGTGTATGTTCAGGCTGTGTCGCAGGTGAGTGTGGAGTTGTTCAAGGATGATGTGCCGGCGATTGTGTGGTCGACGTACAATGGTGAGAATCAGGGTACGACGGTTGGGCGTATCGTGTTTGGTGAGGTGAATCCGTCTGGGAAGCTCCCGATCACGTATTACACGGATGTCAACCAGTTGGAAGCGACTGTTGACTATACGATGACGCCGACTGGTGGCCGTAATGGTCGGACCTATCAGTATTTCACGGGTGATGTGACCTATCCGTTCGGGTATGGTCTGTCATATTCGACGTTCGAGTTCGAGAACGCTTCGTTGGATACGTCGAGTGTGGATGTGAATGGTCAGTTCACGGTGTCGGTGGATGTCGTGAACACCTCGCCGGTCGCGGGCAAGGAGACGGTGCAGGTGTATGCGTCGTCGCCGCGTAGTGGTGAGGCGTTGCGTCCGGATGCCCAGTTGAAGGCGTTCACGAAGGTGGATGTGCCGGCTGGGGCGACACGGCGTGTGGAGTTGACGGTTGAGGCCAAGGACTTGTGGTTCTGGGATGAGGCCAAGGCTGCTAAGACGTTCGATCTGGGTGAGTGGACCATTGGTGTGGGTCCTGATTCGGGTCATCTGGCGCGGACCTCGTTGACGCTGTCTGGTGTGTTGACGCCGGGTGTGGATGTGGTGGCTGCGGTGCCGGATGGTGCGGTGTTGAACCTGGCCACTCCGGGTTCGGTCATTCATGCGAATCTGTCTGCGACGTCGACGGATCAGTCGTTCTATGATCTGTCGGCGGTGTCGGTGTCGTATTCGTCGTCGGACCGGTCGGTGGCCAGGGTTGATGCTCAGGGCACGGTGTCTGGTGTTGGTGTGGGTCATGCTCTGATTACTGCGAGTGTGACCGCTGACGGGACCACGAAGTCCACATCGTTCCCTGTTGTGGTCTATGACGGTGCCTATGCCACCACCTATCAAGGGACCACGACCACTCTGTTCGCAGGGCGCATCGACTTCCCCGATGTGTCCGTGACCCGCGGACAAGCAACCACCGGCATCCAACTCGCTGCCGCACTCGTTCCGGCGTCCGGGACGGCGACCTATGAGTATCGGATCGCCCCAATGGACACCAACACGGCCGGTGCGACCCTCACGCCCGAGGGTGTGTTGACCGCGACCGAGCCGGGCCAGGTGCGTGTCACGGTGATCGCCT
>JAISBQ010000265.1 GCA_031266115.1 Bifidobacteriaceae bacterium | reverse complement strand
GTCCGAGGTGAACGCGAGATCAGGCTTGATGTGCGGTGTAGCCGCGACTTGGTCGATCTGCCTCCTTGCCGGTGTCGCCCGCTACGGTTCGTTCGCGAGAGCCCCGTACTGGCTGTGTGTGGCAGATGTTGCCGTGGCGATGGTGAGCTTGGTGGTGACAGGCCTGAGCCTGCCACCGGAACTGATGATCGGTACCTGGCACGCCTGGAGCTTCGGCTATGTGGCGGTGGTGGCGCCGAGTGCCGCCGCGTGGGAGCGGGCGCGGTACCGGGCAATCGGTTGGTCCATCGTGTTAGCCGCCACATATCTCGTGACCGTGTCGCCGGCAACCGCGGGCAATGGGGCGCTGATCGTCACCGCCATCGTCAACGCCCTGAGCTGCGTGATCTTCGCTACGGCAGCAGTGTTCTCGTTCACCGCGGTGCGCCGGCTTGGCCGCACGGCCGACCACAACCAAGCGCGAGCCGCCGACATGGCCGCACGCCTGGAGCGCGAGAAGTACCGGTTCTATGTCCACAACGCCACAGGGTTACTGGCCCACTTCGGCCGCGGTGACACCACGCCGGAAATCCTGCCGTCACTGCGCGACCAAGCGTTGCGAGAATCCAACCGTCTTCGAGCCGAGTTCCTGGTCGACGAGGACCACGCTCGACCGGCATCGGACGCGTCCGTGACCATCGATCAGGTGGTCCTCGCATCGATCAAGGGATTCACGCATCTTCCCTTGGAGGTTCGTACGGCCACGGGACGTGGGGTTTCACTTCACCCAGACGAGGCGCTGGTCCTCGAGACAGCGCTGGTCTCATTGCTGTACAACGTCCAGTTCCACGCCGGAACGGGCGTGACCGAGGTGGTGTTACACGCTGACTGCATGGAGGATGCCTGGGAGGTGTCCGTTTGTGACGACGGAATCGGGTTCGATATCGATCACACCGACCGGGGTTTCGGGTTGCAGAAGCAGGTGATCGATCTAGCCCAGACGAAGGACATGACCGTCGAGGTTTCCTCAGCGCCCGGCGAGGGTACCTGCGTGTTTATCCGCGGCCGCCGGTGCGATATCCCCTCGCTCCCAGCGATCTGAGGCTGAGGTTCGCGACGACGCCGCGCAGTGGTATCCGATGGCCACGATGCGTGGCGGTCCGCTACCTATAGGCCGGCGCTCCTGCTACGGTGGCAGTCGATTTGCCAACCCTGACCTCAGGCCGATCGCTCACCCGTCGAAGGGGACCGATCAGTGAGCGCGCCTGGAGCCCGACATCAGAGAGGCCACTGTGACTGCGCAGACGCCTGTCAGCCGATCTGGCGCGCGCCCATCGGCGGCCGTGGTTGACGACTCGAGCCAGACGCGGTCGACATTCCGCGTCGCATACCCGATGCTCACCGTGGTGGGGGAGTACGCCACGGTGGAGGCTTTGCTGGCCGACAAGCCCACGGTGGACATCGTGGTGCTGGACCTCATGCTCAGCCGGACCCTTGACGAGGACGTGTTCCAAGGACCGCGCGCGATCAAGACACTGACCAACCAGGGCTACCGGGTGTGCATACACACCGATGAACGCCGCAACCTGGTGTTGGCACAATGCTTTTCGGCGGGGGCGGCTGGCTTGGCGCGCAAGTCGGACAGTCTGGACGACAACGCGGACGCATTTGCACGGGTGGCCGCCGGTCACCTCGTCGTGCCGTCCCAGATGCTGGAACTCGCGCAGCTCCTTAATAGGCGTCGCCAACTGCCCGAGCTGACGCCGCGGCAGGCCGAAGTCTTGCACGCACGAGCGCGGGGCGAGCCTTGGGGCGCGCTCGCGCGCCGCCTTGGGATTTCTCGGGAGACCGCCGAGGGCCATCTTAGGGCGGTCAACGCCAAGATGGCGAAGTTCCTCCTTGAGGCGGCCATCGACCCCTCCCTTGCCCCAGCGGACGTTGAACGGGCGCTCGGACTGGCTCCCGGTGACCTGAACGGGGCGAGCCCATAGCGAGCTGTCCAATGCGCCTTGACAACGCGCGCTACGGGTCACACGTTGCGGTGGGTCTCGCCTGTCAGCAGGTTGGTCCAGCGCAAACCGGGAAAGCAACCAAAGTCCGAATCTGTGGTGACCCACGTGGCGTCGAACTCCAGGGCGAGCGCGGCGTGCTGGGCATCCGAGATGTCGCCGCCCACGACTCCCGACGCCTCGCACAGGCGCGCGAGGATCTCCCAATGCCTCGCGCCCGGATGCACCAATGGTGCCTGCTCCAACACTGCGCTGATCGCCGCCACTGCTGCCTTGAGCGGCGTCGGCTCCACGAAGATCCGGCGGTTGGTGAGCACACGTAGCGTCCCTGCGATCACCAGCGAGGATATGGCCAAGTCCCCAGAACCATGGGCTGCGTCATACCAGTCAGCCGCCAGATCGTGGTGCGGGTGGTCCGGGCGCAACGCCGCCACCATGACGCTGACGTCCGAGAGGATCACGGCGCTTCACCAAGGTCGTGCTCGACGTCCTCCTCGTGCAGGATCAGTTTCATGTGGTCCGCCTCAACCAGCAGTCCTCCGCTGCCGGTCGCCACGTCCCGAACGCTGAAGGGCCGACCTGATCCGTGCTTGTCCAGGTAGTCCCTCAGGGCCTGATCAAACACCGATGTCAGGGTGCGCCCCTGGTCTACGGCCAGGTGTTTCGCACGCCTGTGGACGTCGTCGTCCAGCAATAGCGTGGTGCGCATACAGTGAAGCATATCAGCGATGTGCGGATATGTCAGTGTGTTCCCGCCAGCCCGAAGACGCGCAAGAGCCGATGCGCGTGAGCAGGCGGACTCCAGTGGGCCAGGTGGGGCTTGAACCCACGACCGGCGGATTATGAGTCCGCTGCTCTGACCGGCTGAGCTACTGGCCCCCGCGCGCACCAACCCTAGCGCCAGGTCTGGCTCCGGCAACGGCCGACCCTGCCCCGGGGTCGCCACTTCCCGCTCTTCGGGTCCGCAAGCATCCGGATCCGCGACCCAAAGGCTCAACTCGGCGAACACAGCGTGCCCGAGAGACAGCGTGGGAGGCGCATGGCGCCTGGCGTGAGTATCGCGGGACTTAGGGTAGGCTTACCTTGTGTAGGCAACGCAAACCTCGCCTCACAGTCACCCGAAGCGGGCCGCCAAGGCCGATGGCGTTCGCGCGCGCCCCGTATGGGTGTCCACCCGAGTCACCAGGAGGTCCCCGATGCGGCGACTGGCGCGAGGCGCGACACTCGCCGCGGCCGTCGTGACCGCGCTCCTGCCTCTTGCGGCCGCCGCCGCTACCGCGGCCATCGCGGTGACCTGCTTGGTGGCCGCCCCTGCCCACGCGGCAGAGGCTACGGGCGAGACGTGGGGCGACATCGCCCAGGAGATGTCCGCCATCCTCGATGAGGCCTATGCGACCTACCAGGGCGGCGACGCCACAGCGGCCAAAGATCAGGTGGACAACGCCTACTACGGGTACTACGAGAAACTCGGGTTTGAGAAGGTGGTGATGGCCCACGTCTCGGGCGCCGCCGCCACCGACGCCGAATATGAGTTCGGACTGATCAAGAAAGGCATGCTGGCCGGAGACCCAGAGGCCGAGGTCCGCGAGCACATCGACATTCTGGCCGCTATGCTGGCCGACCAGGCCCAACGGTTGGATGGCGATTCCGACAGCCCGATCGCCGCACTCGGCAAGTCGCTGATCATCATCCTCCGCGAGGGCTTCGAGGCAATCCTCGTGGTAGGCGCGATAGTCGCCTACCTGGTGAAGTCCGGCAACCGCGACAAATTGCGCACGGTCTACGCGGGTGCAGGAGTGGCACTGCTCGCTTCGATCGCCCTCGCCGTCGCCATCAACGCTCTGAGCGCGTTAGCCGGAGCGAATCAGGAGATTATCGAGGGCGTCACGGTTTTGATCGCGGTCGCGATGCTGATCTGGGTGAGCAACTGGATCGCGTCCAAGGTGGACGCCGCCGCCTGGACTGGATACATCCGCGCGCAAACCCGGGCATCGCTCGGCGGCGGTTCGGCGTTCTCGCTTGCCTTCGTCGCGTTTCTCGCGGTCTTCCGAGAGGGCGCTGAGACCATCCTGTTCTACCAGGCGCTGCGCACCCAGGCTGGCGGCCAAGGGGCGATGCTTTGGCTCGGCCTGGGGATCGGCATCGTCGCCCTGATCGGCGTGTACCTCGCGATCCGATTCCTCGCCATACGCATTCCCACCGGCCCATTCTTTATCACCACATCGGCGCTGCTCGCCGTCATGGCCGTTGCCTTTGCTGGCTCAGGGATCAAGGAGTTGCAAGAGGGCGGAGTCGTCTCGATCACCCCCATTGATGCCGTCCCATCCGTTGACCTCCTCGGAATCTATCCGTCCGCCGAGACCTTGGCCGCCCAAGCGGTGGTAATGATCCTGGTCATCACCGGATTCGTCCTGGGCCTGCGCACATCGCGGCGGGCGCGAGGCGCCATGGACACCACAACCTCACACCTATCACCCGACACACCATTGGAGACAGCCTCATGACAATCCGTTCCGTTTTTGCAGCAGCCGCCGTCTTGGCCCTGACCGCTTCCCTGACCGCATGCTCAGGCTCCGACGATGGCGCCACCGGCAGCGACACAGCCCAGGAAGCCGACGATGGCGCCGCCCCAGCACCCGGTGAGGATGCCGGTTTCGAAGAGTTCCCCATCGGAGACGCCCAGTCCCTGCCGCCCCTGGAGGTAGCCGCCGTCTATTTCCAGCCAGTCGACATGGAGCCCGCGGGAATGGGCTTGCCGGCGGCACAGTCTGACATGCACATTGAGGCGGACATTTCGGCCGGAGAGAACGATCTGGGCTATGGCGTGGGCGATTTTGTGCCCAACCTGACCGTGGACTACGCGATCACGGCCGAAGACGGAACCGAGGCCGCAGGCGGGACGTTCATGCCGATGAATGCCTCTGACGGTCCGCACTACGGCGCGAACATTGCGCTTCCGGACGCCGGCACATACACCGTGACGTTCACCATCCACTCTCCAGAGTCCAACGGGCACCTGCTGCACGTCGATGCAGCCACGGGCGTGACGGGACGGTTCTGGACCGAGCCCATCGTTGCCGAATGGGACTGGGACTACGTTCCCCGCGAATGGTAGGTAGGAGAAAGTAGGTGTCTTGCGAGGTCCGCGGGGGCGCGGACCTCGCAAGACAC
>JAISBQ010000072.1 GCA_031266115.1 Bifidobacteriaceae bacterium | reverse complement strand
CGGCGGGTTGCCGGCGAGAGTGTCATCGACAATCAGAAAGTCCATCGCGCCGCGTTTGGCCGTGCGGGCGAGCCGCACCAACGTGCCCAAGTCCACCGGTTGGCCCTCGCAGTCCTCGTCATCGTCGATGCGACACGGGAACCGCTCGACGGCGTCCACGAGTTCAGTTCCCAGATAGGCGCGCTTGGTAGGCGCCGGCCTAGCGGTAGGCGCCGGCCTGACGGTGGGCGCCGATCCGACACACGGTTTTGCGATGGTGGCCGTGGCGGTTGGAGGCATGGTTCACCCCTTCGGATATGAGCGTGTGGGGCGGCACGGGTGGTGTGATCAGGTTGGGTGCGGAGAGTCGACCCGACGGGTTGACGCTGCGGGTTCGGGGGCGCGCGGCGCTGGTGGGTTAGATATCAGGGATCGTTCGGTGGCATCCACCGATCGCGGCGAGACTTTCGGGGTCTCGGTGATCATCGACGTCTCCATGACGTTAAGAAGACGCCTCCGGATAAGTCAATGGGCGCCTGACCTGGGGAATCTCACAATCCTGACGGGAGGTCATCGTCGGTGTGGGGTGGTGGTAACGCTATTGTTCGAGGCCACAGAGCGATTCGCCTACCCTGCACCGCGGAGGTCCACCATGTCTCACCGCCCTGTTGTTGCCCTGGTCACATGCCGTGAAGTGCCTCACTTGGACGATGACGACGCCCCCCTGATCGCCGCGCTCGCCGAACGCGGTGTGGGCGCGGCGATAGCCGTGTGGGACGATCCGCAGGTCGACTGGGAGGCGTTCGATCTGGTGGCAATCCGCTCGACATGGGACTACGCGTTGCGTCGCGAGGAGTTCGTGAGATGGGCCGCGTCGGTGCCGCGCCTGCAGAACCCGGCCGGGGCCATCCGTTGGAACACGGACAAGCACTATCTCGCCGATCTTGCCCGCGTGGGGATCCCGGTGATCCCCACGGACTGGCTGGAACCCAGCTCCGACCTGTCTTCTCGGCGTCTCCACACGCGGTTCCCCGCGCTGGGTGATTTCGTCATCAAGCCTGCTGTGTCCGGAGGATCGCTGGATTCGGGCCGGTACAGCGCCGGCTCCCCCCGCTCACGGGGTCTGGCAATCCGGCATGCTCAGCGGTTGCTCGCAGCCGGCCGGACGGTCATGGTCCAGCGCTATGTCACCTCGGTGGACGAGGTGGGGGAGACGGCTCTCGTGTTCGTTGACGGACAGTTCGCATGGGGGGCGCGACGTAGCGCCATGTTGGAAGGGCCAGACACCGGTGCCGTCGGTACCTACCGTAAGGGTGCCGTGCGGCCGGTCGAGGCGACGGCTGCCGAGGTCGCCATCGGCGAACGGGCGCTTGGCGCGGCGCGTGAATTGATGGGCGAGGGGGGCGGGCAGCCGTGGCTGGCCGCGCGCGTGGACGTGGTCGCCGCCGATGCCGGCCCACAAGTTCTCGAGGTCGAACTCACCCACCCGTCGCTGTACCTGTCGCTGATTCCCGGCGGCCCTGACCGCGTGGCGAGAGCGATCGCCGCGCGCGCAGGCCTGACATCACGGGCGGCGTGCCAGACCACTCGGCTCACACAGGCGCCGGCGGCAGCAAAGGGCTGTACATCATGATGGCGTGGTTCTCGAGCATGAACTCCTCGCCCAGAAGGGTCCCATCACGGGCGAGGACCTCGCGGACAAGGACGTTGTGGCGTGTGAACCCGCCCCACACTTCGCCGCGAATGATGTGCGCCCGCTCAACGACCCGGTAGGTGACATCGCCGGGCCGGTCCGAATACCACCCGCCGGTCAGATCGGTCTCGCCCACCTCGACGCGCAGTTGAAAGGGCCGGGACGTGGTGTTGCGGATGACCAGGTCGCCGTAGTTGTAGAAGCACGTGGCGCCCGATCCGAACGGCAACACGCGGTCGACATCCGGGAACACGTCATAGTTATGCCGGTGGCGCTCGATCACGGTGAGCGGGGTGTGAAGAGTGAGCCAATGGATGAGGTTGGACAGCTGGCACAGCCCGCCACCGGTCCCGGCGTGAAGGGTGCCGTTGATGAGGATCATGCCTGGTCGGTAGCCCTTGCGCGGCGTGGGCCGGCCGATGGCCCGCCAAAATGAGAACACCTCGCCCGGAGCGAGCATCCATCCGTTCATCGCGGCCGTCGCCAGATGCAGATTGACCACTTTGCCCTCCTGGAGACGCATGTCCACGCCCCGGAGCCGGCGCATCAGCGGCGTGGCGTGGGTGGCGACTTCGACGCCAAGACTCTCCGGTCGCACGGCTCCGAGGCGCTGGCGACCGAGGATCCACCGCAGGTGGCGGCGCATCGTGTGGTACTCCTTGCCGAGCGTGAACCGCACGGCGCTGCGCCGGGCAGGCCTGGGGGTGGGCTGAGGATCCATGGTGGGTTACGGCGCGTCCGCGTGCCGTGCCTCGTGGGCGAGGAGGCGCCGCTTGACGTCCACGCCATACCCATAGTGTCCGAGGGCGCCGTCGGCCCGAATCACGCGGTGACACGGCACAATCAGCCCGAGGAGGTTGGTGGCGCACGCTGTCCCCACGGCCCGAG
Source organism: Bifidobacteriaceae bacterium (assembly GCA_031266115.1). Taxonomy (GTDB): domain Bacteria; phylum Actinomycetota; class Actinomycetes; order Actinomycetales; family WQXJ01; genus JAIRRT01. The sequence goes on along the minus strand of JAISBQ010000072.1, from coordinate 1,412 downwards.
CGGCGCGGGGGACGCCAACCAGATCGGCAAGCGCGCCATAGCTGAGCGGCACGTGTTGCTGGCGCAAAGTCCGCCACACCCGTTGCCTGAACTCCGCTCCCGGTTGCACGCCGACGATGCCGTCCAGCGCCTCGATCTGCCCGTCTCCATAGGCCTCGAACGCTTCCGCCAGCGTGTGAGGCAGGGATGTCGCGTGGCCATGCCACGCGTAACGGCTGGTCACACGCATGACGAGGTTGGTGACCGGCTGAAACCCGGCCGCATACACGGTCGCGTCGTCGACGTCGAACACCATCGCCATATCACCCGCCGGAGTATCGACGATGGCGCTCGCCAACTCCCGCACCCGATCGGCACCGATGCCTCGCTCGCGTCCCATTCGCCAGAGCTTGCCAACGCTGGCGCGCCTGGCGCAAGTTCCCAGGTCTGGCAGCGGGAGGCGTAGGGTGGGCGCGCTGTGCACTCCACTTTCGCCTCCCTGACCATCCGGAACTACCGCCTGCGCTTTTGCGGAGGAATTGTCGGTAACACCGGAACCTGGATGCAGCGCGTGGCCCAAGACTGGCTGGTCCTCACCCAGCTCACCGATGATTCGGGCCTCGCGGTGGGCGTGGTCACCGCCCTCCAGTTCGGACCCTCGCTGGTGTTCTCTCCGTTTGCGGGTCTGGTGGCCGATCGGTTGCCCAAGCGGACCATCCTGATGGTGACGCAGGCCGCCCAGGCGGTGCTCGCGATCATCATCGGCGGGTTGGTGTTGGCGGACGCTGTCGCCCTGTGGCATGTCTGCGTCCTCGCTGGGCTGCTCGGTGTGGTGACCGCGTTCGACGCGCCCGCCAACCAGACCTTTGTGGGTCAACTTGTTCCCGGGCACCTGCTCGCCAACGCCGTGGCCCTGAACGCTGCCTCGTTCAACGTGTCGCGGATGCTGGGCCCCGCCCTTGCCGGGCTACTCATGGGCGTGGTCGGTGCCGGGTGGGTGTTCCTCATCAATGGCATCTCGTTCGCCGCGCCGATTATCGCGCTGGCGATGATCCATCAGCGCGATTTGCGGCTGACCGCGTCGGTCACGCGCGCCAAGGGACAAATCCGGGCGGGGTTCGGCTACATCGCGCATAGAGCCGACATTATGGTGATATTCGTTGTCATCGGTGTGGTCAGTTGCCTTGGTCTCAATTCTCAATTGACGATGGCGGTCATGGCCCGTGAGGAATTCGGTCGCGGTGCCGGGGAATACGGCATTCTTGGATCGTTGTTCGCTGTGGGCGCCCTGGTGGGATCGCTATTGGCTGCCCGCCGGAGCCGGCCACGGGTGCGGCTTGTGGTGGGTGCGGCGTTCGCTTTCGGCCTGGCCAGCGGGGTATCGGCGCTGGCGCCCACCTACTGGTTCTACGCGATCTGGGGTGCTGTGGTGG
>JAISBQ010000031.1 GCA_031266115.1 Bifidobacteriaceae bacterium | reverse complement strand
GCGATAACCGTCCGGGTCGATACACGGAATGATCCCCCAGGAGGCGTTCAGCGCGCGGCGCAGGGCGTCATCGTCCGCCAATTGTTCGGCCAGGTGCAGCGCGGTCCACGAACCGATGGGCTCGTTGGGATGAACGCCGCCCACCACCAGGTGGGAGGCATCTCCCCGACCGATCGAGTACATGACAATCGGTTCGCCGCGGCGGCTTGCCCCTACGGGCCGGGCACGGATCACGTCGCAGTGACGTTCCCGCAGGGTTTCGAACGCGGCCGTGAGGCCGTCAAGCGGGGGAAACCCCGACAGTGGCGGCACCGTCCCGGCTCGCCGCAGGATGTCCTGCGTCGAGCCGGGACGGCCGGTGTCGTCGGATAGATCACCCACGGTGCTCTCGCATCAGTCCACCAATTCCACGTAGGCGAACCGGACGGAACCTGCCGCCGCGTGGAGGTCCTTGACACGGTCGGACGTGACAAAGAGGTACTTGTTGGCGAAGGTGGGGATGACCGGGAAGTCCTCAAGGATGCGTTCCTGGACGCTGCGGTAACCCGCGAATGACTCCTCCAGGGAGTTTGCGGCATCGGCGGTCGCCAGCAGCGAATCCACCTCGGGGCTGGAATAGCCACCGGTCGAGATGGCGCCATCGCCCGCTGCGGTGTACAGGGCGTGCAGGGTGTCCTGCTGGCTTGGGTACAGAGCGCCCCAACGGCCGCGGTTCAGCGAGTAATCGCGATCCTCAATCTTCTGGAGGAACTCCGCCCAATCGGTCGCCGGGACCGCGGTGACATCGAGATCGAGGTTCTGGCGAAGCTGGTTGGCGCAGGCCTCGAAGAAGTCCTCATAGCCCCAGCCGCCCGGGAACAGAATCTCGACGGGACCATCGACCCCGCCGGCTTCATCGAGTAGGGCTTTGGCGGCGGTCGGGTCGAATTCGCAGAACTCGCCACACACGCCGTCGGGGTCGCCGGGCATCGACGGGGCCGTCAGGGTGGTCGAGGGAATCTGGGTGTCGCCGTAGATCGCCTCGTTGATCGCTTCGCGATCCAAGGCCATGGAGAAGGCTTGACGGACGCGCACATCCGAGAATCGATCGTCGTCCGGATTGAATCCCAACAGGTCCACGCCGGGGGCGTCGAATGCGAAGAGTCGTTCGCCGAACTCCTGCGAGGCCTGTGTCGCCTTCGTGGCTGCCGCGGTCGCGACATCCACCTCGTTCGCGAGGGCGTCGGTGTAGGCCGTGTCGGTGTCGATGTATGTGCGGAAGGTGATCTGGCTCAGTGTCGGTTCGGGGCCGGCGTAGTCCTCAAAGGGTGTGACCACGATGTCTTGGTCCTGCACCCACGGTTCGGTCATCATGAACGGTCCGTTGCCGATGGGTTGCGTGTCGAAGGCTTCGAGATCCTCGAACGCCGCCTCGGGCATGGGATACAGACCCGTCTGACCGTCGGAAAGCTGGAAGGGGAACTGGCGGTCGGGGCCCGTAAGCTCGACGGTGAACGTCCGATCGTCGATCACGGCCAGGCCCGAGAGTTCTTCCGCGGTGGGTTCGCCCTCGGCCGGGTGGACCTCGTCGTATCCGACCACGTTGCGCAACTGGCCCGAGTTCACCCAGGCATTGGGGCCGTACGCCAGATAGTTCCACGCCCTGACATAGGACTCAGCGGTGACCGGCTCTCCGTTGTGGAAAGTCCAGCCATCGCGCAGCGTGATGGTCCACGTCGTGGCGTCGTCTGATTCCACGGACTCGGCCTGGAGGTATTCGAGTTCCTCATCCTCGTTCAACGTGGTCAACGGGCTGTAGAGCGTGATGACCACCTCATAGGAGGTGTAGTGGTTTCCCGGCGTCAAATGGTCGGGTTCCTGGATGGCGACGGTGATAGCTCCCTTGTCTTCGGAAGCCGCGCCGCCGCTGCTGCAGGCCGCGACGGTGAGGGCAAGGGCAGCGGTGAGAACGATGGCTAATGGGGCGGGGCGAGATAGCGTCAAGGCTCCTCCTTGGAGTCGCGGTGGTAGCACCGCAGATGGGAGGCCGGGCGCACGCGGTCACCGTAGAGCGGTGCGGGACCAACCACAATGGTGTTTCAGAGCTTATTGAAACTTCTAACGCATCCGAAACCCGAGTTCACATGTCGGTACGCGGACCCCCCGCCCCCACCCCCCGACCCGACTCCCACCTCCCCCGGCCGCCCCCGCCCCCACCACCGCCAACTCACCCACATCCTCCTTGACAACCAACCATAGAAGGGTCGGCGTCAGAGAGGGCGGTCCAGGCGGCGGACGCTACCGCCAGGTCTTCCCATCCCATGCCGGCCGATTTGAAGACTGCGCGGCGGCCGGGCGGCTTGGGTGGGGCCTCGTTCCTCGCCAACTCACGCAGGTCACAGGTGACCGCACCGCCGCCGATGGCGCCTTCCGCACGCGCGAGGATCAGGTCGCCGTATTCGCGCCACGCCGCCTCTCGGTTCTCCACCACGAGGTACGCGTTACGCAGGGTCTCGCCGTCGAGTTCGCGGGCGTCCGGTGAATGGGAACCGATCGCGATGACCAGCGCATCGGGCGCAAGCCACCGGCCGTCGACGACGGGGTGGGAGGCGCTCGTGCATGTGGCGACGATGCTCGCCGCTTCCAGGGCCGCACGCAGGTGAGGGCCGGCATCGTCGGCGGCCAGCCAGGACGCGGGATGCTCCAGGCGCGCTGCCAACGCCGCTGCACGGCCAGGATCGCGGCCCACCAGTGTCACCGAGGCGAGGTCACGGACCTCGGCCAGGCAAGCGACATGGGCCTCGGCCTGCACCGATGTTCCAAAGACCACGAGGTGGGCGGGGCCCGGAGGCGCCAGGAGATCGGCGGCGACGGCACTCACCGCCGGCGTCCGCAACGCCGTGAGCATCGTGGCGTCGAAGACGGCGCGCGGCGTCAGGGTCGCTGCGTCGAACAGGTGGTATGTGCCCTGGATGCGCGGGAGCGCGCGGGACGGGTTGGCGGGTGCGACGGAGGCGAGCTTGACGCCAACCCACTCGGAAGATTCGGCGGGCATGAGCAGCATGTCTCCCGCCGCGACAGGGGTCACCATGCGTTCGGAGGCCACCGAGTCGCCGCCGCGGAGATAGGTGGCGATCGCGTCGATCGCCAGGCGAGGTGTCAACACGCAGGCCAGCGTGTCGGCCGGGATCAGCGTGGGCGTGGCGACGCCGTCGGGGAAGAGGGAATCGATGATGGTCATGGGCGACTCCGCTATCGCAACTGAAACCCGAGGCCCAGGTCATCGCCGGGATCGAGAACAAACTCGGCGTGTCCCGTGAGGTACGCCGCGCCCTCGACCTGCGTGAGGACCGTCCGGCCGCCATCAGGACGCGGCGGCCCATCGCCCAGCACCCGGCCGACGAACCGGGTGTCCACGATCGATAGGTGCTCCAGATCCCGGCCGGAGGCAACGCGGCCGTTCTCGGCGAGTAGTGCCAGGCGGGCGCTCGTGCCAGACCCACACGGCGAGCGGTCCACCTCACCGTCGGCAAACACGGTGACATTGCGCTGACGGACCCCGATGTGGCTGGGCGCTGGCGTGGAGTCCACGTCTTCCCACCAGATGGTTCCGTAAAGACCCGTCAGGCGGGGGTCTACTGGGTGGACGGCCGCGGGATGCTCGTTCAGGGCCCACTTGATCTCACGGCCGATCTCCACGAGCGGCTCCAGGTCCTGAGGGGTCACGCGCAAGGCGAGGTCCGCTGCTCGGACCGAGGCGTAGAACGCTCCGCCATACGACACATCGACGTTGACATCCCCACGGCTGGTCGCGACCGTGACCCCGCGCGCCGCGACCCACGAGGGGACGTTGCGGAAGCGCACCGCCTCCACCCGGCCACCGGCGCGGCGCGCCGTCACGTGAACCCGGCCGGAGGGGACGTCGATGGCGAAGGAGGCGTCGCCATCGTCCGGTGCGTGGGCGAGGCCGGTGTCCAACGCCCAGGTGGCCAACGCGATGGTGCCGTGGCCGCAGGCCGTGGAATAGCCGTCCTTGTGGAAGAAGATGGTGCCGAAAGCCGCCGGGTTGTCGCCAGCTGAGCGAGGCGGGTTTGGGGGCACGACGAACGCGCCGTACATGTCGGCGTGGCCACGCGGCTCGTTGACCACGAGCCGGCGTACCCCGTCCAGATGCTCACGCACCCAGGTGCGCCGGTCCAGGACCGTGGCGCCCGGCGGGGTGGGTGTACCAGAGGTGATGATCCGGAAGGGCTCGCCGGCGGTGTGATAGTCGGTGACCCCGATCCGTACTGGATGCGCGAGACCCGCGAGGTCGTGGCGGCCGGCCGGGGTGACGTGGGCGTCGGACATGACCGTGGCTGGCTCCTTCGATGTGGACGCGGCGCGGCG
>JAISBQ010000390.1 GCA_031266115.1 Bifidobacteriaceae bacterium | reverse complement strand
CTCTTCCGAGCGGGCATGTTGGGTGCGCGTGACCCCGGCGTGGGGCACACCATGCCGGGTGGGGCCCCTCGCAACTTTGTCCCGGGGGACCCGACCTCCCTCACCCACGCTGAGGGTCTGTGTCCGCGGCGGCGCGCCGGAACGGCCGAGGTCCGCGGGAGCATCAAGACTGGACATCGCTAGGGTGTGCCTCCCGGCTGACGAGGAGAGGAGCCGCCGAATCAGTGGCGCCCGACGAGCTGAGATGAAGAAGAGCGAAGGGACCCGGTAGGACGTGGGAGCCAGGGTTCTCGAACGGCACTTGCTCAGCGCCCTCCTCGTGTCCCGAACCGGAGATCCGTCGCATCAATATGGTTTCTGCGTGGGGTGCATCGCAAGGCGCGGACCTGCGGCGATAGCAGAGCTATCGGCGCATGCTCGCAACGCGGCGAGGCGCCCACGCAGGACGCATCGTGCGGCGAACTCCCGGCGCGGGACACTAGATCGCGGCCGGGCCACTCTCGCCAGTCCGGACCCGTATCAACTGGTCGATGGGCGTCACCCACACCTTGCCGTCACCGATCTTGCCGGTCTGGGCAGCCTGGACGATGGCGCTGGTCACGGCGGGTACGTCATCGTCGCCGATGACAATCTCGACCCGGATCTTGGGCAGCATATCCACGGTGTATTCCGCACCCCGGTACACCTCCGTGTGGCCCTTTTGGCGACCGAAGCCACTGGCCTCGGTGAGGGTCAGTCCACGAATCCCTACACCCTCCAAAGCGCTTTTCACATCGTCCAGCCTGTGGGGCTGGATCACTGCTGTGACGAGTTTCATTTGGGGTTCTACCTCTCTGCGACACGGCCGGTGCCGACGGTTTCATAGGCGGTTTCGCCGTGGACAGCAAGGTCGATGCCGGAGATCTCGTCAGACTGATCGACACGCCATCCAATTGTCACCTTGATAGCGAAACCGATGACGGCGCTGAGGATACCGGAATAGGCGATGGCGATCACTGCGGCAAGAACCTGAGCGATGAGTTGATCGATGCCGCCACCGTAGAACAGACCGGTCGATGTGGACCAGAGTCCGACAAGGACGGTTCCCACGAGACCTCCCGTGAGGTGGACACCCACCACGTCGAGGGAATCGTCGTATCCGAGCTTGTACTTCAGGGCAACGGCGAGCGCGCACGCGACCCCGGCGATGCCGCCGATGAAGATCGCGCCGACGGGGCTGACAAAGCCGGCGGCGGGAGTGACGGCGACGAGTCCGGCGACGATGCCGGAGGCAGCCCCCAGCGATGTCGCCTTCCCGTCTCGGATCTTCTCGGTGATCATCCACGTCCCCGACGCGGCAGCGGTGGCGACGAAGGTGTTGACCCACGCGAGCCCCGCCAATCCGTCGGCGGCGACGGCGCTGCCGGAGTTGAATCCGAACCAGCCGACCCACAGTAGTCCGGCACCCAACATGACAAAGGGGAGGTTGTGCGGGCGCATCGGCTCATGGGCGAATCCGACCCGTTTGCCGATGATCAGCGCGAGGACCAGCCCGGCGACGCCGGCGTTGATGTGGACCACGGTTCCCCCGGCGAAATCCATGGGAGCGGCCAACGCGCTGGCGATCGGACCGTCGCCGCCGAGCAGACCACCACCCCACACCATGTGGCACAGCGGCGCATACACGATGGTCGCCCACAGGCCAGCGAAGATCAGCCACGGTGCGAACCGGGTACGGTCCGCGATGGCGCCAGTGATGAGGGCGACGGTGATCAACGCGAAAGTCGCCTGGAACCCGACAAAGACGAGCGTGGGAATCGACCCGCTCACATCATCCACGCTCATGGTCATCAGCCCAAACCATTCGAACGGGTTGCCGATCACCCCGCCGATGTCACTGCCAAACGCCTCGGAATAACCCCACAGCACCCAGATGACGCCGACAACGGCGGCGGCGCCAAAGCTCATCATCATCATGTTGAGGACAGACTTTCCGCGCACCATCCCCCCATAGAAGAATGCGAGCGCCGGGATGGTCATCAGGAGCACCAGCGTCGCGGAAGCCAGGACCCATGCGGTCCCGCCCGTATCGAATTCGAGCATTGAACGTTTCCCCTTCCCGTCCCGGCCGCAGGTGACCGGACTGGGCAACTCTGGCCGGATGACGTTTCACGTTCCGGGCGCCGACGTTACGTCGAGGTCACGAAGGAAATGCCCCGTGTAAACGTTGTGTTGCACCGGTGAAGGGTTCGCGGCCGGGTCCAGGGGCCCGGCAGCGTCGCGCGGGCTCACGGGGGAGGCAGCGTGCGCGTCGAACCCAAGCGTCGCCATCATCAGCCCCGGATCCGTCGGAAACACCTTGGGTGCCTTGATCTCACGGCCCAAGTGGCTCCCTGTCCACGCACGAAGCGTCCTCACCAGGTAGAGGCCCTCCAGGAGGTCTGGTGTAGGGCATCGAGGTCCTACGCGCCAGACCTGCGTCACGCGCCAGACCGGCCCAAACCATGGGCGATCCGCTTCTGCCCGCGATGAGGCGCAAGAGGCGCGACAGGTCGTGGAGGCGCTCCAGGCCCGAGACGTCCGGCGCATCTCTGTTGACGATTTGCCTGATGCGCGACCGATACCACGCTGCTCGCCGTTTCAGACAGTCATGCTCGCCGTTTCAGACAGTCGTGCCGGCCCGGCCTCTACCCGACCATTCCACCGACAAAGACCTCGGGGTCGAACGGCGCCAGATCGTCGGGACCCTCACCCAGGCCCACCAGCTTGACAGGCACGCCCAACGCCCGCTGGACGGCGATGACGATCCCCCCCTTGGCCGACCCGTCCAGCTTGGTTAGCACGATTCCGGTGACACCCACCGCCTCGGCGAACACCGAACCCTGGGCGAGCCCGTTCTGGCCCGTCGTCGCATCGAGCACCAAAAGTACCTCGGTGATCGGGGCCAGCTTTTCGGCGACTCGCTTGATCTTGGCCAGCTCAGCCATGAGATTGGCCTTGTTGTGGAGCCTGCCGGCCGTATCGACGATCACGGTGCCCACCGCCTGCTCGACCCCTTGTCTGACCGCGTCGAACGCCACGGACGCCGGATCGGAGCCCTCGGGTCCGCCGACAACCGGTACCCCCGCCCGTTCACCCCACGTCGCGAGTTGATCAGCGGCAGCGGCACGGAACGTATCGGCCGCGCCCAGTAGGCAGGTGCGATCCTCCGCCACCAAGAGGCGGGCGAGACGACCGATCGTGGTGGTCTTCCCCGAACCGTTGACACCGACCACCAGGATCACTCCAGGCATTCCGTTGTCGCCCGCAGCGGCGATCTCCCGCGTCACGCCGATATCCAGGGCCTCGATCAGTTCGGTCCGCAACGCCTCGACCGCTGTTGGCACCTCGCCTCCCGCGACACGCAGGCGCGTGCGCAGCGCCTCAAGGAGCTGCGTGGTCGCCTCGGCGCCGACATCGGCGAGGAGCAGGGTCTCCTCCAACTCCTCCCAATCGCCCTCGGACAGCCGGTCACGCGACAGCACCGCGAGCAACGCCCGGCCGAGGGGTGAAGCCGACCCCGCCAGCCGACCCCGCAGCCGGGCGAGCCTCCCCCCGAGCGCCTCAGGCTTGTCACGCTCAGGTGCTGGCCCGGGCGGGGTGGCCCGCGGCGGCGCAGCGACATCGTCGATGTCCGCGGCATCCTGCCCGGCGGATGGGAAAGGCACTGTACGGGTGGTGGGGGCCGGCATCGGCGGCGTTCCCCGGCGGCGCCGCACACGCAGCCACCACACCGCGCCGGCCACACACGCGACACCAAGAATGACGATCAATATGCCCAACCACGGTTCCATGTCCACCAGCTTGGCCTAAGGTTGAGGGGCGGGGCGAATCCACGGCCATAGGACCCGTTATGGCCGCCGCCCCGGTCGCCTCGGGGGGACACCGTGGACACGCCAGGTCATCGCCGCACTGCCGCGTTGCGTTGGGCTGCGGTGCAGCGGTTTGCCGAGTTTCTCCAGATCGCGGACTCACTCCCACCGACGATGACGTTCGGCTTGGAGGCGCGGGACCGCAACACCCGCGATTTGTTTGGTCACCTCGCGGCGTGGCACCAGATGATGGCGCGCTGGCATACCCGTGCTTTGGAAGGCGTGAAGACCCCTATGCCCTCGGTCACCTACCGGTGGGATGACGTGGCGGAACTCAACATGGCCGTTTGGCGCGTGGTCCAGGAACTCACCCTAGAAGGCGCCCGAGCCGCCGCCATACGCAGCCACAACGCGCTGCTCACCCTCCTCGACGAGGCCTCGGAAAGCCAGCTCTGGACCCCTGGCCTCTTCGAGTGGACCAGGGGGACCACGGTGGGTTCATGGTTCGAGACCATCATGGTCCACCACTACGAGTGGGCGATCGCGAAGCTGCGTCGCGCGATACGCGTGAGCCGCCGAGGCACTGGCTCCACCCTGGGGGCACGCGAATCCGAACCGGCGCCGAGCACCAGTGCAGGTGTTGGAGGCAAGCGCGGCCAGTAGGGTGGACGGCTGTGCACCTGAAGACGCTGAGCCTGCGGGGATTCAAGAGCTTCGCATCGGCGACGACGCTGGCCTTCGAGCCCGGGGTGACGTGCATTGTGGGGCCGAACGGCTCGGGCAAGTCCAATGTCGTGGATGCCTTGGCCTGGGTGATGGGCGAGCAGGGAGCCAAATCACTGCGCGGCGGGTCGATGGAAGATGTCATCTTTGCCGGTACCCGCAACCGCGCCCCGCTCGGGCGCGCCGAGGTGCGTCTCACGATCGACAACACCGACGGCGCCTTGCCTATCGACTACACCGAAGTCACCATCTCTCGGACGCTCTTTCGCAACGGCTCAAGCGAATACGCCATCAACGGCAGCGCCTGCCGGTTGTTGGACGTCCAAGAATTGCTCTCGGACACGGGCCTGGGACGCGAGATGCACGTCATCGTGGGTCAGGGAAAGCTCGACGCGATCCTGTCTGCCAGCCCCGATGAACGTCGCGGTTTCATCGAAGAGGCCGCCGGCGTCCTGAAGCACCGCAAACGCAAAGAACGCGCCCTACGCAAACTCGACACCATGCAGGGCAACCTGGTCCGCTTGACCGACTTGACCGCCGAGATCAGGCGCCGGCTCGGGCCGCTCGCGAAGCAGGCCGACGTGGCTCGCCGAGCCCACTCGATCCAGGCTGATGTCCGCGACGCAAGAGCTCGCCTCCTCGCCGAAGACCTCACTGTGGCCCGCGAGGCATTTCAGGCCGATGTGGCCGACGAGACCGCACTGCTCGCCAGGAGAGACGATGTGGCCGAGGCACTGCGTGCTGCAACGGCGACGATCGCTGGACTGGAAAAGACCGCCGCCGAGGCCGCCCCCGCCATCGCGGAAGCGTCACGCACGTGGTTCCGCCTTTCTTCGTTGCGCGATCGCGTGGCCGGCACGAGGGCCCTGGCCGCCGAACGGGTTCGCCTGCTCGGCGCGGGCACCATGGAACCGATGGGCGAGGATCCAGACGCTCTGGAAGCCACGGCCGCCCGCCTGCGTGCCTCGGCCGCCGAACTCCACGGCGAGGTGATCGGTGCACGTGACGCCCTCGCGGACGCCGAGGCCGCACGCGGTGAGGCCGAGAGTCTCGCCGGACAGGCCACGCGGCGCCACGCCGCGCTCCTGCGGGCGGCCGCAGACAGGCGAGAGGGCCTAGCCACTCTCACCGGACAGGTCAGAGCCGCCCGATCAAAGGTCGAAGCCCGCGGCGACGAGATTGACCGCCTCCGCTCGCGCCTGGCCGAGATCGAGGAGCAGACCTCCGCCGCCAGCCTCGAATTCACTGCCCTCGAACAACAGATCGCCGGCGTTGAGGAGGGCGAGCATCACCTCGACGCCAAGCACGAGGCCGCGGTGACAACACTCGAACAGGCGCGGGCCGATCATGAGGACTGGCAGGCGCGGCGAACCGAGGCGCTGCGGGACTTGGCGTCCTGGCAGGCGCGCGTGGAGACACTCGAGCTATCGCTGGCCCGCGCGGACGGGACTGGGGCGCTGCTCGCCGAACCGCCACCCGGCCTGCTCGGCTCCCTTGCCGCGCTCATCGACGTCAACGAGGGACTGGAGACCGCCATCGCCGCGGTTCTCGGACCCAGCGCCCAAGCGATCGTGGTCGAGTCCGTGGACGCCGCCGTGGACGCCATCCGCCGGCTTCGCGACACGGACGCAGGCCGCGCAGGCCTCCTCATTGCCGACGATGACGCGCCAGCCGCCAGCGGAACGGGCGGACCGGCACCGGGGGACGGGCAGTGGGCGGTGGACGCCGTGGAGGCAGGTCCGGCCGTGCGCGCGATCCTCACGCGGGTGCTCGCCGGGACAGTTGTTGTGAACGACCTGGCCCGCGCCCGCCGGGTCGTCGCGAGCGACCCCGCACTGGTGGCCGTAACGCTGGCAGGCGATGTCCTGACGGGATCATGGGCCGAGGGCGGGGCAGCCGGCCCACCCAGCATGATCGAGGTGCAGGCCAGGTTCGACCAGGCGACCGCGAACCGAGACGCTGCCCAGGCCGACTGCGAACGCGCCACCTTCGAGGTGGCGCGGGCCGGGGCCGAACGCGAGGCCGCCGAGTCTGCGGCCGAGCGGACGTTGGCATCGCTTCACGAATCGGACGCCCGGCTAACCGCGGTGGCCGAGCAGTTGGGCCGTCTCGGAGCCTCTATCCGTACCTCGGGCGACCAGGCGCAGCGGCTGCACGCATCGTTGGCCGAGGCGACCAGACTTCAGGGCGACGAGAGCCGCACCCTGGCCGACCTGGCGGCGGAACTGGAGCGCGCCGAACACGACGACGCCGGCGAAGGCACGGACGCCGAACCCGACGACGCCGAACGCGAAGGCGCCGCCGCCGCAGCCGCCGCGGCTCGCGGCACCGAGACCGAGGCGCGACTCGCCCTGCGCACAGCCGAGGAGCGTCTGCGCTCCCTCACCTCGCGGGTCGAGGCGACGCAACGGGCAGCGGCGGCGGAACGCGAGGCCCGCGAGGCGGCACGCGAGCGGGCGCGCCAGCGCGAGGCGGCAGCGCATGTGGCTCACGCCGTCGAGGAGGGAGCCGCGCGGCTCAGTGAGGCGGTGACGGCGCAGTGGCGGACAGCCGGGGTCCGCCGTGACGAAGCCGAGGCGGCACGCGATGCCCGCGAGCAGACGATTGCCCAGGTCAGGGCAACTGTAGAGACAGCGCGAGGTGAGCTGGCCGAGTTGACTGACGCCGCCCATCGCGACGAAATGGCTCGCACGGCGATGCGCCTGCAGATTGACGCGCTCAACGCCAGGGCCGTGGACGATCTGGGCATTGAGCCCGAGACACTCCTCGCGGAGTTCGGCCCGCACCGAGGTGTCCCGGTTCCAGCCGAGGCCGATGGCCACGGCGCGCCGGGCGAGGACACCACGGGTGAGCCGGCAGGCGGCGAGGCGGTGCCGGCCGAGCCGCAAACCGTCCCGTTCGTGCGGGCGGAGCAGGAGAAGCGGCTTCGAGCGGCCGAACGGGCCCTGGCGCTGCTCGGACGCGTCAACCCCCTCGCGCTGGAGGAATACCAGGCGCTGGAGGAACGCCACCGGTTCTTGACCGAACAACTCGCCGACCTGAAGAAGTCACGGGACGACCTCCTGCACATCGTGCGCGAGGTGGACGAGCGGGTGGAGCACATCTTCGCCGACGCTTACCGAGACACCGCCACCGCGTTCGCGCAGGCCTTCGCGCGGCTGTTCCCCGGCGGCGAGGGGCGCCTAGTCGCCACCGATCCGCAGAACATGCTGACCACGGGCGTGGACGTGGAAGCCAGACCGGCAGGCAAGTCGGTCAAGCGGCTGTCGCTCCTATCCGGAGGGGAGCGAGCGCTCGTGGCGGTCGCGTTCGTGGTCGCGATCTTCATGGCCCGCCCAAGCCCCTTCTACGTGATGGACGAGGTCGAGGCCGCGCTAGACGAGGTCAACCTCGGCCGCCTCCTGGAAATCGTTCGGGAATTGCGCGCCTCATCGCAGATCCTCGTCGTCACGCACCAGAAGCGGACCATGGAGATAGCCGATGCCCTCTACGGGGTCACCATGAGGAACGACGGCGTCACGGAGGTCATCTCGCAACGTCTGCGCGAGGCGGCCGACATCGACCACTGACTAGGACCTTTCACGGCGGCATGGGCGCCGGGACGCTGGCGCGTCGCAGCGTGCGCGCCGATGCCGTGGCAATCGCGGCCGCCACCACGCCGACCACAAGGACGATGACGAACCCCGCTGTGGGGCCGATATGGTCGACGGCCAGTCCACTGAGGCCGGCGCCTATCGACACCCCAACCCCGAGCGCCGTGTTGATCCAGGTCAACCCCTCAGTCAGGCGCGCGGGCGGGACCAGGTGCTGCACCAACGTGGTGGCGTTGATGAGGGTAGGAGCGACGGACAACCCGGTGACGAAGCCGAACACGGCAAGGGTGACCGGCGAGGTGGCCAGCAGGAGCAGACCCCCGAGCAGCAAGGCGTAGGTGCTGATGACGAATCGCTTCCACAGTGGCGCCACCCACGAACGGGCACCGTAGGCCAGTCCCGCGGTCATGGAGGCAGTGGAAAACGCGGCGAGTACCACGCCGGCGCTCCCCGCGGAGCCCCACGCCTCGACCGAGGCCACCACCGTCAAGTCGCTAGCACCGAAGAGGCATCCCAGGGCGAGGCAGACCGCGCCGACAGGGGCAACACCCCGGATCAATACCGCCGGACGCCCGCGCGCCGGACGATGCCCCGGGGATGGCGATGCGGCGTCGCGGCGGACCGGTGGCTCGGTTCCACGTTGGGCGAAGAACGTCAGGGCTCCGGCGAGCGACAAGACGATCGGAGCGATCAACCCCGCCGTCGGAGTCACCTCGGTCGCGAGCACGGTCGCGACAACAGGGCCAACAATGAACGTCGCCTCGTCGAGAGCACCCTCCAGGGAGTAGGCCGTATGGAGGTGGCCGGGCGTGGACAGCACATGCGCCCACCGCGCCCGCACCAAGGGCCCCACGGAACCCGCCGTCAATCCGGCCAGCGCCGCGGGGATCACGAGCGACCATCCCGGCGCCCGCAACCCAGCCACCACGACGAGGCCCGCGACGGCGATGGCGGAGGCCGTCATCGTCGGCAACATGATCCGGCGCTGACCGAACCTGTCTACGAAGGCCGCGATCACCGGCGACCCCGCGGCGAAACACAGCGTGTGGACGGCCGACACTGCACCGGCGAGCCCATACTCCCCATACAACCCGCGAACCATGAGGATGATCCCGATCCCCAGCATGGCCCCGCCGGCGCGCGCCAAGAGCCCGGCCGCGCAGAATTGCCACGCACCGGGAACACGCAGGATCGTCATGTAGACGCGCACGCACCAGTCCTTCCACGCGGGGCTCGCGCCGCGCTACTACATCCCGATGCCGGTCCTAGCGGGCGCCTACTGCCTGGTCAGCCGTCTGCCAGGGCAGGGAACCAGATCGCGATCTCGCGTTTGGCGCTCTCGGGGGAATCGGAACCATGGACGAGGTTGCGAATCTCGCCGTCACCCCAGTCCCTGCCGAAGTCACCGCGGATGGTCCCGGGCGCGGCCTTGACGGGATCGGTTGCCCCGGCCGTGGTCCGGAACGTCGCCACCACCTGGGCGCCGCGCGCCACGATCGCGAGGACCGGACCCGACGTCATGTAGGCGACGAGGCCGGGGTAGAAGGGCTTGGCGGTGTGCTCGGCGTAGTGAGCGGCCAGGATCTCGGGGCTGGCCTCGCGCAATTCGATCGCGTCGAATGCGAAACCCCGTTCCTCCATGCGGGTCAGGATGCGCCCTATCAGACCGCGCTCCACGCCGTCGGGCTTGATGAGGATGAGGGTCCGCTCGGTAGATGTCATGAGGGCGACCGTACCGTACCCGCCCTTCCCATCGCCGAGTTTCAGGTTTGGGGGCCCAAACCGGCCGTTTGGGCCCCCAAACCTGAAACTCGACGCAGAATCCGCCGCCGCGCTCCGCTGAGTTTCACCTTTCCGGGCTCCCAGGCGCGGTCTTGGCCCCGGAAGGTGAAACTCGCCGGTGGCGCGTTAGGTCACGGTGATCTGGATGGTTCCCTTCTTGCCGTTCTTGCCCTGAGCCGTCACGACGGTGGTTCCCGGCGCTCGCGCCTCGACCATCCCGTGGGAATCGACTGTGGCGACGGCCGGGTTGGCGCTGATCCACGAGATGTCCGATGGCGCATACTTCGGGCCCACCGTCGCTGCCACCCGCATGCGGGAGCCGGGTTTGAGCGACGCCGCCGTCGGGTTGACGGTCACCTGGGCCACGGTGCGGGCCTTGACCCGCACTGTGAAGGAGGCCTTGACTGAGCCGGCTCGTACCGTGATGGTGGCGCGACCGGCCTTCTTGGCCTTCGTGCGCCCGGCGGCGTCCACGGAGATCACCGACGGACGCGAGGAGGTGAAGCGCGGCGTGAGGTTGGTCGCGCTCACCGGCTTCGGCGTCACCGCCGCCTGCCACTCTTGCCCCACCCACAGTGTCTTCTTCGGTGTGGTACGAATCTGGGTCAGCCGCGTGGACTTGGTGACAACGGTGACCTTGACGGTGGTCTTGACGCCGTTCTCGGCGGTCACGGTGAGTCTCGCTGTGCCAGCCTTCTTCGCCGTCACCCTGCCCTTCGCGGTGACACTCACCACGGACGGCGTGGATGAGGTCCACCTCAGCGTCGCCTTGTCCGCCCCGTCACCCATGGCCGAGGCCCGTACCGTGATCTTTGTTCCCCGTGTCAGCGACATGGACCGCAGTGGCGTGACCACGGTGGTCACCCGCGGGATCACCCTGACACCGACCGTGAGTGTCTGGCCGTCTGCGCCGAGGCCCGTGACGGTGGCGCTTCCGGGCTTCAGGCCACTCACCCGTCCGTAGGAGTCCACCAGGGCGACGTTCTGATTCGAGCTGGTCCAGGTCACCGAATCGGCCGACGCCCATGTCGGAATGCCCAACGAGACCGTACGCCCCACGTGGACCGTGACATCCGCCAACTGCGTGGTCAGCACCTCATGCGGGGGGGTCGGGGCGCCGGGGGGCGCGGGGGGGGGGGCCGGCGGGGCGGGGGGGGGGGGCGGCGGGGCGGGGGGGGGGGGCG
>JAISBQ010000385.1 GCA_031266115.1 Bifidobacteriaceae bacterium | reverse complement strand
GGATCGATTCGGGGTTCGACCTGGATCACGAAGACCTCGGGGACAACATCGCCGCGGTGTGGGACTACGGGGGAAACGACGCCGACATCTCTCCAGAGACCTCCGACCCGGACGATGACCACGGGGCGATGACCCTGTCCGTGGCCGCCGCTCGTGCCGACAACTCGATCGGCGCGCTCGGGGCAGCGTGGAACAACACCGCCATGGCCTACAAGGTGGCTGAGTCGGACGGGGGAATGCCGTCCTCGGCGTTGGCCTCGGCCATCATCGACGCCACAAACAAGGGTGCCAAGGTCATCAACATGTCACTCGGCGGCCCCGGCACCAATTCTGTCGAGACGAACGCGGTGCGCTATGCCTTCGCCCGCGATGTCATCCTCGTCGCGTCCTCGGGCAACTCCGGGGATGAGTTCGTGGACGGACAGTTCAACCCGGTCAATTTCCCTGCCGCATTCCCCGAAGTCATCTCAGTCGGGGCAACCGATGCCGCGGGAGCGCCCACAGAGTGGTCCACGTTCAACAGCGAGGTGGATATCGCCGCCGCCGGCGATGATGTCCTCGTGGCCTCAGACCGCATCCGCGGTGGCTACGACGTGGTCTCCGGCACCTCGTTCTCGGCACCCCTCGTCAGCGCAGCCGTCGCCCTGATCCTGCGCGAGAAGCCGGGCCTGTCCCCCACCCAGGTGCGGATGATCCTGGCCGAGACGGCCGCGGATGTCACCCAGGCGCCAGCGGTCGCCGGGCCCGACGACTACACGGGGTATGGGATCCTCAACGCCCGCGCCGCCCTGGAGCGGGCGCGAACTGTCGAGCCTCTCCCCGCGATCGCGCTCTCGGCCGGCCAGGTCGCCATCACCGCTGGCCAACCCTTCTCGGTGGCCGTGTCCGCCGACGGCTACCCGACACCGATCGTCCGCAACGATCCAACAACCCCGCTACCCGCCGGCGTCGCCCTGACCGGTGGACCAGGCGGATGGGTGCTGTCGGGGACATCAACCACACCCGGGACCTACGCCATCTCGTTGGTCGCGGATTCGGCCGGACGCCAGCGCTCCGCCACGGTGATGCTCGTGGTCAACCCCGGCCCGCCGGCATCGTTCGCCTTTCCCGTGCCCAAGGCGATGCGCAACACCGCCAAACTCGCCCTCACCCTGACCGCGACAGACGCCTTCGGCAACGCGACAGCGCCCGCCGCCGAACCGGTGACCTTCACCTATTCGATAGGCCCCCAATGCCGCTTCGCCAAAGGCGCCAAGCCTTCCTACAGACGCTGTACCGTCACCGCTCGGGTTTCCACCGGTGTGCTGGCCTCAGCCGTCATCGACGTCTACGACACGTCGAAGTTCGCCAAGCCCAAGGTCACCGGCGCGGTCAGACCCGGGCGCACCATCAAGGCTTCGATCCCGAAGGGCTGGAAACATCTCGCCTACCAGTGGTACAAGAACGGCAAGGCCATCAAGGGGGCGACGGCGCGTGCCTACAAGATCCCCAAGAAGGTCTCGGCGAAGGCCACCTACAAGGTCAAGGTCACGATTCCGGGTGTGACCTCGAAGACCGCCAAGGCGGTCAAGATTCGTGGAGTCCCCACCGGATAGGGCGCCCAACGTCCCATCCCACGGGCGTGGACGTACGCAAGGATGATCCGGAACGGCCTGCTGCTACCCGAAAGAGCGTTCTGCCATGCACCACTGCGCAGCGAGAGTCCTGTCAGTCCTTGTCGCCATCGCGCTGTCAGCGGCGACCGCCGCGGCGCCATCGGCGGCGCACGATGACGGCGCCACGCTCGGCGACAGGGCCGCCGCGATCGTGCGGGTCGGTCCGCGCCCCGGCGCCAGCGATCCTGCGAGCGGAACGGGCGCGAGTGAGGCCGATGCCGCGACGGACGGTGTGGGCGCCACCGTCGCCGAGCCGACGCCGGAGTCCGTGGACACCGTGGCCGGACCCCAACTGGATCCCGCATCGGACCACGTCAACCCGAGGCGGATCGTCGCCCTGGCCCGCCAACAGACCACCGCACGTGACGTGCAGTCCGAGGTGGCCGAGGTGGCCGCTGGACTGCCGAGGGGAAGCCATGCCAGAGTCGTCGCGGTCCCTGTGGACCAGACGGGTTCGACAACACCCGGGGCACCGCAGGTCGTGGTCGTCGATATCGATGACGCCTCGGGCGCCTCGGTCGCCGCTGACATGGTGGCCTCCGGCCTCTACAGCGCCGTCGATTACGAGGCCCAGGCCACGCCGCATTTCACGGATGTTCCGAACGATCCCTACTTCTTCGACCCGGAATCGTGGGGGCTGCGAGACCATCCGGGCGGCGCCTTCAACACCGCGTGGACCGAGCTGTCCGATGCCGAGGGCACGTGGAATACCGCGCCCATCGCGTCAATTGACACCGGGTTCGCCATGGATGCCCCTGATCGCGGAACCGCGATCCAAGCCGTCTGGGACTACGGGGAGAACGACGCCGATGTCAGCCCCAAACCCGGCGTTCCCGATGGTCAACACGGGACGGGAACAGCCGGGATCATGGGGGCTGCGACCGACAACGGATTCGGCGGATCGGGCGCAACCTGGAATAATCAGATCCTCATCTACAAGGCGGCCGATTCGAATGGCACCCTGCAGTATTCCGCCGTCACCAATGCCATCATCGCGGCCACTGCCGCCGGAGCCAAGGTCATCACCATGTCGCTCGGCTCTCCCGATTTTCCCTCCTACGTCCAAGCTGCCATCGACCAGGCGATCGCCCAAGGGGTGACCGTCATCGCCAGCTCGGGCAACGACGCCGGGAACACCGTCGACGGCATCGCGAACCCCATCCAATATCCGGCAGCCTACGAGCCAGTGATCTCGGTTTCAGCAGTCGATTCGAGTGGCGGTTGGGCGAGCTTCTCGACATACAATGCTGGCGTCGATATTGCGGCTCCCGGAGTGGGAATTCTTGTTATGGACCAGGACTTCGAGGGTGGATATGCGGTGGCCGACGGCACATCTGAGGCCGCTCCATTTGTCGCCGCCACGGCCGCGCTCATGCTGAGGGAGCGACCGGGCTTGTCTGCCAGTCAGATTCAAAGCGTGCTGTGCGCCACCGCGACCGATGTCGCGGTCGCTCCTGCCGCGCCGGGCAAGGACGCCTACACGGGCTGTGGCATCGTCAACGCTCACGCCGCCGTGGTGGGCGCACGAACGGCACCGATCATGCCTACGTTTAACCCCGAGAATGGTGGCCGCGTCGAGGTGACCGCCGGCGATACCGTATCGATGCACCTGGGTGTCCACGGCGATCCGCCTCCCGCTGTCGATATCGCCGACGAGACTCCGCTGCCCACCGCCATCGGCCTGTTCTTCGAAGGCGGCGACTGGGTGATACGCGGCCAAGCCCACAAAGCTGGCACATTCACCGTCAACGTCGAAGCCGATTCCCGCGGCGAGCGGGCGATTCTTCCCCTCACCATCATCATTCACCCAGGGCCCGCCGCACAAATCCGAGCTGTGCCGTCCGCCGAGTTCATGAAGAACACCCACAGGCTATCGGTGAAAGTCACGGGCACCGATCAATTCGGAAATCCTGTGCCAGCATTGACGCCGGCCGAGGCCGCGAGTGCCAGCGTGAGCTATTCCATCGCACCCAAGTGTCGTTTCCCGACGGGAGAGAAGCCTTCGTACCGGGTATGCAGGATCTCGGTGCACTATGCCGGCGCACTTCAGGCCGTTCCATCGACGGTCCGGGTCTACGACACGAAGGAGTTCACCACCGCCGTCACCGGCACACTGAAACCAGGCAAGAAGCTCACTGCTTCTATCCCCAAGGGATGGAAGAACTTGACTTATCGATGGTATAGAGACGGGCGTCCTATCGTCGGCGCAACAACCCGGACCTACAGTATCCCGAAAGACACACCGGGCAGCGCCAAGTTCCAAGTCCAAGTCAAGATCCCTGGTGTCGCCGTCAAGAAATCGACCGTCGCTCAGATGGGCAAGACCATTCCGACGGTTTCGTTGAAGAAAAGCGGAAAAACGCTGACGCTCCGGGTCGTGGCGAGGGGCATCAAGAGACCCACGGGCACCATCGTGGTGCATTACTCGGGTCATACCGCCAAATATAAGCTCAAGACTTCTCACGGAGGGGTGATCAAGCTTGCCATGCCGACCGGACGTTTCGCCGTGTCGGTCGATTATCGCGGAAATTCGAGAATCGCCGCGAGATCCACCTCACCGAAGACCTATTCGTTCTGACAGGGCGCACCTGCGGGCGGAACTGCGCCGGATTTCAGTC